>CADCRJ010000330.1 GCA_902803735.1 uncultured Spirochaetaceae bacterium | reverse complement strand
CGGAAGCTCTGAATTTATCGGTGAACTTGCGGGCTGCATCAGCATGTACTGCTACAATTTTGTTCTTCTGAAATATTCAGGTCAGGACAGTGTTGCGGCCTTTACGATTTTGGGTTACTCAATCTTTATTTTCAGCATGATTACAATCGGCTTTGGCGAAGGAATGTGCCCGCTCGTGAGTTTCTGTTTTGGCGCAAAGGAAGCCAAACTCTGCCGTGACCTTAGCAAAATCACCAACCGCTTTATTTTTGCTCTCGGCGTGATTTTTGCGGCAGGACTTTTCTTTGGAGCGGAAGTCTATGCCAGAATCTTCGTAAAGGAAGGAGCGGTTATCGGCATGGTAACACACGGTCTCAAACTTTTTGTGCCGGTGTTCCTTCTTCAGGGCTTCAACATGATCGCATCGATGTATTTTACTTCGTGCGGAATGGCAAAAGAGTCTGCGATAATTTCAAGCGCACGCGGAATTGTAATTCTGCTCATTTCAATCTTCGCGTTCTCCGCTCTCTGGGGCTTGGACGGAATCTGGCTCACGGCTCCTGCAACGGAACTTTTGACGCTGGGAATAACGGTGTATTTTAGTGGCAAGAAAGAGCTTCATTTGTTTTTTGCTTGAGAAAAGACCTCTACAGAGCGTAGGTTGTAATCCCTGTGTTACTGTACTATTGTTTAATCATGAACGTTCATAAAATCTAATTTTTTGGAGTAATTATGACAAATCAATATGTAACAGGCTCAATGATAAAACGTCTGAGAGAAAATAAAAAAATGACTCAACTGGAGCTTGCAGAAAAAATAAACGTGACAGACAAGGCGATTTCAAAATGGGAAACAGGCCGCGGGCTTCCAGATATTTCTTTGATTGAACCACTAGCCGCCGCTCTTGGCGTTTCTGTAATCGAATTGTTTTCAGGAGAGAACGTGATTAACACTAACAGGGCATCCAACATGCTTCGTCTGCAATTTTATGTCTGTCCTGTGTGCGGCAATGTGATTCAGTCCACAGGTCAGGCAATTGTAAGCTGCTGCGGGATCACGTTGCCGCCATTGGAAGCGGAGGAAGCCGATTCTACTCACAATATAAAAATTGAGCGGGTGGAAGATGAGCTTTATGTATCAGTTCCGCATGAAATGACAAAGCCCCATCATATTTCATTCATTGCGGCAGTTCGTGGTGATGGCTATGAAATCAAAAAGTTGTATCCAGAGAGTGACGCCGAAGCAAGGTTCAAGATTGCGGGTACAAAAGATTTGTATTTCTTCTGCAATCAGCATGGATTGTTCAGAACGAAAATCTAACGGATAAAAAGAAAATCCTGATGATTATCGTCTGATTTTTACGTCTCCAAGGGAAAGCTATATATTTTCTCGTTGGAGGCGTAAAATGAATGAAATCTCTGAGAAAAAATCTGAAATCCTTAAATCATTAAACGAACAATTTGTTTCAAATTTTCTTGAAATCGAACGAAAGCGATTGATTTTAAGAAATCACATACTGAAATCAATCGACATTTTTTCAAACTCTAAAAAACTTTCTGTTGTAAAAAAACTTGCTGACTTTGGAAAAGAAGCTGACACCGAAATCCATATTGAAAAATTCTTTGCTGATACGCTGCCCAGATTATTTAAAGAAATGGAAACTTTCCTCTGTGGCGGCGACAAGCGTATGACTTGCTGTCTTTGGCAACTCGGAGATGAAGTTTTTCAGGATTTAAGACAAAGTCTGATTGATGACGGCAATGAAGATATCATCTCTTATCTTGAAGAATTTCTCTTTACATTCGATGACATCGTGCGGCTCAATGACCGTGACATTCAGAAAGTCCTTCGTGAAGTTGATACGGCAGATTTGGCGAAGGCATTGCTTGTCTCAACAGAAGAAGCAAAAGAAAAGATTTTTACTAATATGTCAGTCCGTGCGGGGGCAATGCTTAAAGAAGATATAAAATATCTGAAAAATGTGCCTCGCAAAGATTCCTTTGAAGCTCGCCGTAAAATTACGAATCTCATTTTAAGATTTGTAGACCGTGGCGAAATTGTGATTCAACATTTTGAGGGAGATTTTTTAGATGAAATATACTAAGCTCTGGTACTGCTCTGCATATAAGAATTCTTTTGGTGAGTGGAAAGAGATTCCGCCTGAAATGGAAGAAGAGAGCGTTATTCTCCGTGATGCGCGCGGTGGTAAAATTCTTTGTCCAGTTCACTGTCAGTGGGAAGATTTTGAATCTGAAGGAGAATTTGACATCATCTGCTCAAGAGGTCAGAAGTCTCATGGATTGCTCGTACCCTACAGGGGTACAAAAAAGAACGATGTTTTAGTTT
>CADCRJ010000329.1 GCA_902803735.1 uncultured Spirochaetaceae bacterium | reverse complement strand
TTTCAACGCCTTCACTTTTGCCCTCCTCAAAGGCGAGAGCTTTTTCTTCATCAATAGTCTGCTGCCAAGTCATGTAATTCCTCCTCCAGTCAGGATTCTTCTTCGCATACTCGACTTTTTTCTCTATTCTTCTAGAAAGCGAACTTGCCGCTTTGCTTCCCTTTAAGAATTTAAAGAAGTCTTTTTGCTCCTCTGTTTTTAGTTTATCACAGTTTTTGGCATTAAAAAAGATTTTATACGTTCGATCATTAAGTTTTATTCGTTTATCTTGATTGCAGATGTTTTCAAACGAATAAACAGGCAACCCCTTTTTGAAAACATCGTCAAGGCACAAGAATATCACATAAGAGTCCTTGAGTTTTATGTAGCTTTCGCCGTGGCTAAGGTTGTCCATGTCGATGACCGACTGGTAGTACCTCGCACGTTTAGAAAGATTGTTTGGGGCTGTGGTCTGCATCTCAAGGTCAAAAATACGCTTGTCATCTTTGGTGTACACGTCAAAGCGAACGCTCTTTGCGTCAAAGGATTCTTGCATCGTTCTCTCTGCTATCGGCGACTCCAAGTGGTCAATCTTTATGTCCAGAAGCAGCTCAATCAAGTCTTTGCAAAGGTCCTTGTCGCTCTCTAGGATTTTGCAGAAAAGAAAGTTGTCTGCAAACGTCAGCTCGTCATATGATTTTGTCTTTTGTAGATATGCCATAAAAGCCTCTTTGTTATGGTTTTAGGGTAAATGCCGAGTGTTTAAGACCTTATGCAAAAGCGTGTAGCACGCGTGCGTGCGGTTTTGCAATTCGAGCATCGACTGGGAGCTGCTTTTATGGCAACTCTATGCAAAGTTGATTTCTGGAAACTGAATCTAAGCACTCAGCATTTAACACATATAGTTATTTGCTTTAAAACTGCATAGATTTCAGTTTTTCAGTTCCCTTAACTGACATTGACAAAATCCGGTCGCCTAAGGCAAAAAGCATCCTAGATTTTACCTTGTTGTATATAAAAAAAATACCGACAATATAGGATATGGGTAAGGAATTAAAAAAGACAAAGAAAAGAAGACTTTTTCCACTAGGCGTCAAGCTTGCCATAATCATCGGCTTTATAGTCCTAGCCTCACTTGGCTCGGTAACTTTTTTGAACAGTTATTTTATCTCGGAGGACGTAAGGATAACCGCCGAGGAGAACAACCTTACAATAAACACTCGCGCCGCCTCGACCGTGCAGAACGAGGTGTTTGCTGTGCGCTCCAACGTGCTCCAGCTCCTGGACTTGATGAACGTGACGAGCGGTGGCAGGAATTCCTCCCTCGCAAAGCAGGCGGAGGCTTTCTTCTTTGAGCGCAACCAGAACGTGGGCGAGATAGTGCTTTTGACACGGTACGCGGGCGAGGAGAACCTTGTCACACACACAAGGCTTAAGAACCTTCGCTTTTTTAGCTCGAACGAGATTGACGCGAGCAAGACCGAGTCGTTCCTTTCGCAATGCAAGGAAGACATTTTTAGGGCTTGCCGTGGCGAGACAATCGTCCTGAACGCTTCTCCTTTCTTTGAGAGGGAGATTCTCGCCTTCTTGCTTCCTTACCGCGAGAACGGCCTTGAGCAGTGCTGCGTAGTAATTACGAGCATAGAGAGCATTTCGGACATACTTGGGGCGGGCAGTACCAATTCCACGTTCCTCATAAATGATAGCGACTACCTCCTGTACCATACGGAGACGGAGCGAATACTGTCGGGACAGTGCTTCAAGAACCATCCGCTTGTCGTTCACATGAGGCAGAACAACCAGAACAGCGAGGACAGCCGCCAGATTTTGTTCGACTCCACCAATGAGGACGGAACTGTCACAAAATTCATCGGTGCTTATCAGAAAATTCCTTTCGCTGACATTTCCGTGCTTACGACGGTTCCTCTGGACACGGTGCTTGAGGGCGTTCGCACCACAAGGCAGAACAACCTGTACCTTATGGGCATAGTTTTCTTTATTTCTGTAGTCTTTATCCTCATGTTCAGCCGCTTCGCAATCTCTCGGCACCTGCGCAGGCTTACTGCCGCCGCCGAGGAGATTCAGAACGGCAACTTCAACACGGCGATTATCGCGCAGCTCAATACAAGCCGCCGCGACGAGATTGGCGTATTGAACCGCAGTACCCAGGACGAGCAGGAATTCCTTAACACGTTCGCACGCTTTACGAACCGCGGCGTTGCAAAGGCGATTGCCAGAAAAGAGATTGACTTTGAGCCGCACTTGAAGGACGTTACGATTTTCTTCTCTGATATCCGAGGCTTTACGGCGATTTCTGACGGTTTCAAGAACCGCTTTGGCGAAGAAAGCCCTCGCGAAATCATTGGCTTTTTGAACGACTACATGAGCCGAATGGTAAACTGCGTTACTATTTCCGGCGGTACGATAGACAAGTTTGAGGGCGACGCCATTATGGCTGTCTGGGGCATTTTGCGCGACGACAGTCTTGACTTTGAGCTTTTGCCAGACTCTGACCCAAAAAAGCAGGAGCTTGCGGCGGAGCACGCAAAGCACGTAAAGGCTGACGCTGTGAGCGCGATTCGTGGTACGATTGCAATGCGTTACGCGCTCATGCAGTACAACAAGGATGCAGAGGCGTTCACCAAGGCGCACGAGCATGAGGCAAAGGCAAAGTATAAGCCTCATATCAGAATTGGTTGCGGTATAAACACAGGACGAGCTACGTGCGGTATTATGGGCAGCGAGGACAAGATGGAATATACTGCGATTGGAGACAGCGTAAACTTCGCAAGCCGAACAGAAAGCTCCAACAAGCCGTGCGGAACCGACATCCTTATTACGCAGGACACGTACAATCTGCTTAAAATGGATTTTATCCGCTGCGAGGAGAACAATTTTACTCTTAAGCCTGAGAACGAGCCGAACGAACTCGTCGTTGAGATGATTCCTGTCGAGTTTGAGGTAAAAGGCAAGGGAGCGCAGCATTTTTACGGCGTAGTTAATATGCCGCATTTTGATATAGAAGCGTTCTTCAAGGTCTCGGACAAGGATTTTGTCCTTGACGCGGACTGCTCTCGTGCAGTCGGCAAGAACGGCCCAAAGACGTTGAATGAGATGAGAAATCTGCTTGGTATTCCTATTCCAGAATTTGAATCGGTGAACTTGAATGAAGAAGAAAACAAAATTCAGGTTAAAAAATGATTTAGCCGTTCCGTTTTGGATTGCAATTATTATTTGTCTCTTATGTGCTGGTGGTTGTTATTATCTTTTCCACACCAGCTTTTTCCGTGCCCTCTCAAAGATGAACGAGGAGCCTATCGCTACCATTACGTTCAAGCACAAGACGGCACAGCGAAAATTCCTGGAGCGTGTGGTTTGGGACAGGCTCAGACAGAATTCGTTTGTCTACAACGGAGACACTATTCACACAGCCGAGCTTTCAGAGGCTACGGTCTGGTTTACTGACGGTACAATCCTTGAGCTTGCAGAAAGTTCTATGGCACAGGTTTTTAGGCACGACGACGGAATGCTTTCAGCGGATTTGTCTGCTGGTACTGCGACCGTTGACTCTACCATTGGTTCTGGCTTCGTGCTTAACGCTGGCAGGGTACGGCTCAACATAAAGGAAGGCACTAAAATCTCTGCGACCAAGACCGCTGGCAGCAATGGCGTGAACCTTACCATACAAAAAGGCGACGCTTCCATGGCAGACGGCACGGACTTTGCTTCTGGCAATACATTCAGCGTTGACGAGAATGGTGTCTCTAAGCCTCTGCTTTCTGTTGTACGGCCGTTGCCGTCTGAAAAAATCGTGTATTATGAAGAAGGTCTCTGTGCTTTTGACTTTGCTTGGCGGAACGCAGACGGTGCGGATTCCGTCTCTTTGGTAATCGCCCGCGACAGGGACTTTACTGATGTTGTCGAGAAGCAGGAGCTGGAGAATCTTGGCAATGCGACCTTGAATCTCGCGAAGGGAACCTATTACTATAGGCTTTCTGCTCTTAGCGGAGGTGTTAAAACCGACTCGCGCGAAGGTAAGTTCCAGGTGATTCAGGCTCTAAAGCCTTCTTTGCTTGTTCCTGTATCGGATTACACTTATTCATATAGAAAACGAAAGCCGTCAATTCGCTTTATTTGGACGGACTCAGAGGCTGCGACCGCTTACAACTTCGTTGTCTCAAAGAACCCTGATATGTCCGAGCCTGTCATTTTCCAGCGTTCTTCCAGCGTGTCGGCGATAATCTCAACCCTCGAAAAGGGTACGTATTACTGGCAGGTAACGCCTTATTACGTCGTGAACAGCATAGGTCTCGCAAATCCGTCTGAAATCGGTACGTTCAAAATAAGCCAGTACGGGGAACTTTCGGTTCCTGCGCTTTACACGCCTGTTAACGGCGAGTTCGTTGACAAGCAGAAAGGCAAGATTACCCTTTCTTGGAAGAGCGAGCCGGAAGCAAATTCCTACAAGGTGTTTGTTTCTCAGAACAAGAGCCTGCGTTCTCCTGTGATTGAGCGGGAGACCACCGAGAACTACATCGTCCTTTCAAAAAAGGATGTGGAATCCTTGAAAGACGGTCAGTACTTCTGGGCTGTTTCTTTTGTTGACAGCGAAGGAAACGTGTCCGAGCTGTCCGAAATCAGGGCGTTCTACGCAATGTCTGGTGAGATTGTGCTCAGAACAGTCTTCCCTGGCGACAATTACACTATATGGCAGCCGTTGCTCTCTGATATGCGTTTCACTTGGAAGACAAACCTTGTGCTTGGTCAGCACATCCAGGTTGCGAAGGACAGCGATTTTAGGAATATTGTCTTTGACGTTGAGGAGGCTGGCTCTTCATTCAATGGCTTGAACCTTGAAGAAGGCACTTACTGGTGGCGTATTTTAACCAGCAAGGACGGTGTTGAAAAGACAACTCCAGGCAAAATGTTCAAAGTTGTTGGCGAGATGCCTCGTGCAGAGCTTATAGTCCCTACAGAGTCGAAGCGGGCGGTTGTTCGTCCTAACGAGAATTTCGTTTTCAAGTGGGGTGCCGTTGACGATGCTGATTATTACAGAATCAAGCTGTACAAGTCCGGCGAGCTTTTGCTTGACGAGAATTTTGTTACAGGCACAAGTTACCCTGTTTATATGGGTGATTTTGATGAAGGCGTTTATTCTTGGGAGCTTCAGGCTTTCCGTTACGAGACGGAAAATTCTTCTCGTATAAGCGGTATGCTCTCTAGCAGCGACTTTGAGCTTAGAAAAATAAGACCTGTGCAACTCTTGCAGCCAGAAAACGAAAAGATTTTCGACGGCTGGGAATTCATTGATTCACCGCCAGCACTTTCTTGGAAGTCTTTTGAGCCGTATTCGGCGGCAAAGCTTGTTTTGCGCAAGATTAAGGGCTTGCGTAGCGGTGAAAAGAAAGTGTTCGCTCAGAACTCGTACTCTCAGCAGCTGGAGCCTCTTTCTGCTGGAACCTATGAGTGGACGGTCGAGGCAACCACTATGGATGACATTGATATGTCCGCAATGGAAAAGCCGACGTTCACAATAAAGGAAATTCCTCCTTTTGAGCCTCCTGCCGCCGCGAATACGGAGGGAGGAACTTACTTTGACGCAAAATACCTTAAGAAGAAGAAGTTTATCATGTTCAGCTGGGAAAAGGTTAACAGGGCAACTGAATATATTCTCGAAATAAAGAAAGGCGACGAGGTTGTTGTCCAAAAGATTCTTCCTGCCAAGAAGGGCTGCTCGTTCAAGCTGGATAATCTTCCTGAGCTAAAAGAAGGTGAATTTACATGGTCTTTGAAGGCTTCTAGACTCAGCAAGGACAAAAAAGATGTTTTGATTGACGGAAAGACTGCCGAGGGTAGATTTACTATTGATTATTCATTAAATTCAGATGGTGGAAAACGCAAAGATTTAGGAACTTTGTATGGCAAGTAAAAATAGATTTAAGAAGGTTTAAAAACGTTTAAATGATTTGTAAAAAAAGTTTTATACCAATATTTTTTATTTTCTCTTGCTTTGTTTTCGCTCAAAATGCCGATGAGTCCGATGAAATTTTATTTGAAAGTGAAATTACCAAAGAGAACGCGCAGGAAAACAAAATCCTGCAGCCTTTTGAATGGACGAGCGCGGGCGAGGTTCTTAAATACGAAATCATCATAGAGCAGTTTGACGAAGCAAGCCAGAAATATGTCAAATGCTATTCGCATGAGACAAATGAGGAAGAGAACAAGTCTTGCCGAATTTTTATCGAGCCTCCGCTTCCTAGGGGAGAGTATCGCTCTACGATTAAAGTCTACAACGTTCTTGGCATGCTTGAGAAAAACATGACGAGTACGGATGTGTTCATCGTCCGCCCTGCGTACAAGCCTGATATCCGTGACGTAAGCTATCCGCTTTATATGCGTTCTATGATTTATCTTGACGACTATGACAACGATGGCGTGATTGAAGTTGAGGGACGCAATCTTTTTGGACCAAATGATGCTATAACTGACTATTTTCTTGTCTCTGAAAAACGTACTATAAAGCCAGATACTGTTACGGCTCAGGATTCAAAGAACAGGAAGGTTCGTCTTAAATTCAATATGAAAAAAATTGATGTTGGAATTTATCATCTCTATGCTCAGGATTCCAGCGGTCTTCATTCTGAATATAATTCCGACTCAGAATTCATTGTAAAATTTAAGAAATGGATGGATTTGGATATTGAGGCAGGATATGTTTGTCCAATAGCACTGCATGATGATACGTTCCCGTTTTATCTAGAAAAACGCTTGTATACTATGAGTGCACAGAGCAGAATAACTTTCATTCCCTACAAAAGAAACTGGGGGTATTTGGGAATAGGTTTGCGTGCTTGTGCCACAAGATTCAGTACTAAGAAAGAGCTTTATACTATAGACGGAAACCTTGGCATGGGTCATGTTCTTTTTGTGTACCAAAAACCGACATTCCGCAGGCGGCTTTTTATAGAGCTTCATGGCGGGGCAGGTTTGACATGTTTCAACAATATACAGT
>CADCRJ010000328.1 GCA_902803735.1 uncultured Spirochaetaceae bacterium | reverse complement strand
ACTCAGCAAGCCAGCGATTCATCGCAGACTATGTTTCAGGCTTTACAATGGCAGTTGCCCGCATGAACTCTGTTGTCAAAGGTCTTCAGGCTGATAAAGAAGGAATGGCTCGCAATCTTCAGGGAGCAGGCGGAAAAGTCAAGGGTGGCGTTCTTGCTGAGCCTGCATACATTTTGCTCGGCGAAGCTGGCGTGAACGACGGTCACGAAGTTATCCGCAAAATCACTCTCGAAGCCGAAAAGAGCGGAAAGACGTTCTTTGAAGTTCTCAAAACTCACGAAGAGGCTTTCGCAAAAATCACAGCCCAACTCGAAAAGCTCGGAATCGAAAATCCAGCGACATTCTTCGAGAATCCAGCGAACTATTGCGGGCTTGCAGCCGTTAAGAGCAAGAGACTTGCTCAAAAGTATGCTAAATTAATGCAATAGAATTGCTGTTGTTTCAAAGTTGGCTCAAAAAATTGAAGTTTTTTGAGCCTCACTTTAGCAGCATTGCATCAGGAGGTTGAAATGGTTAAACATATTATCGTTTGGACATTGAAAGATGAGCTTTCTGCAGATGAAAAAAAGACTGTAAAAGCTAATATAAAATCTGGTTTGGAAGGACTTGCAGGAAAAATTCCTGGCATGGTTGAAATCCATGTACGGACAGAGGGGCTTCCATCTTCAAATGGAGATTTGCTTTTGGACTCAACATTTGAAAATGTCGAGAGCCTGAAAGGATACTCCGTTCACCCAGCACACGTCGCAGTTGCAGACGGTGCTGTGCGTCCGTACACAAAAATCCGTTCTTGCTTTGATTTCGAAGTATAGGCATTTAGGGCAGGAGCTCAAGCTTTTGCCCTAAATCAAATTCTCAGTTGCTTTTGGCTGCCGTAGATTGAGCAGCCAAAGTTACTGAAAAATGCTACCGCACAAACTACAACCGTTGACGAGAGGTTGTTTGTTCCAAAACACTCCGCTCCAATTAGTATTGGGGCAAGAAATGTATTCGTTGCACTTCCGAACAATGCCGTAAATCCCAATGCAGCGACAAAATCAAAAGGAAGACCGAATGGTGCTGCAATCACAGCACCTAGGCTTGCTCCAATAGAGAACAGAGGCGTAAGCTCTCCGCCTTGAAATCCCACAGAAAGAGTCGCAACTGTAAGCAAAAGTTTTAGAATCCAGTCCCAGTAATAGATTTCATCGCCCGTTAACGCCGCGAGCGTTATATTTGTTCCAAAACCAGAATAGCGGCCATTATAAAGTAAAATGAACAGGACGCTTAAAATTGAGCCGCATATAAAGATTCTGAGAAGTGGATTTGGAATCTTTCTTGCAAGCAGACGTTTTGTGTGCTTCAAGGATTCTGAGAAAATTACTCCTGCAGCGGCGAAAATGATTCCCAGTGCAATTAGTTTTAGCGTCAGCGTAAGAGTGAGCTCTTCTGGCGGAATGTAATAATAGAACTTTTCAAGACCAAATTCGTGGGCTGTAAAATATCCAGAGAAAGCCGCAACTATTGCTGGAAAAAGCGATTTGTACTTTAGCTCGCCGCAAACAAGAACTTCAAGCGAAAAGAAAATTGCCGCGAACGGAGTCTGAAAAAGGCTTGCAAAGCCAGCAGCAATTCCGCAGATAATAAGTGTCTCGCGACAGTTACGGATTCTGAGCCTTTGACCAATCTGGTCTGCGATTGTTGCACCAATTTGAACTGCGACACCCTCTCGCCCTGCGCTGCCGCCGCACAAGTGTGTGAGCCAGCTGGAGCACATTACGAGCGGTGCGAGGCGTTTTGGTATTTCTTCTTTTTTTCGGGATGCCTCAAATACAAGCCCCATGCCACCTGCCGCATTCTTGCCGTGGGTCGCATACACGAACGCTATGATAAGCCCCGCAACAGGCAGAAAAGCCGTGCAAAGCACTACGTGTTCAAGCCTCATGTTTGTTGATAATTCAAGACCTTTTGCAAAAACTACTTCGATTAATCCTATTGCTATTCCCAATGGAAGAGCAATAAGTGATAGTATGATTATAGATTCATAATCTTCAATCTGAACAAAGATTCTTTTCAGTCTGTGTGCTAAATCGCTATTCATGGAGCATATTCTAGTTACTATAAAGAGTAATATCAATATACTTTTTGCGACAGATACTTTTGCAGGATTCTTTGCTTTTCTCGGCGACGCAATATGTAGGCTCCGCATCCAGCCACTGCAACCAGTACAGGAAGCCCTGCTATGTTGAGCCATTTTGCCCTTGCCGCTGAGCGTGAGCTTTTTATTTCGAGCATAGTCGTAGAAAGCCCCTTTGTTCTCATAAGGCACATATCAGCCTCACCGTTCATGTAATCCATTATATTGCGGATAAATATTGCATTTGGCGGATTTTTCAGAAGTGCTGATGAAAGCAACTTTGAGCTTCCTGTGACAAAAAGCCGTCCGCTTTTGATTGAGCGGTCTATGAACGGCTCTCCGCAAGGTGAGTGCTCGAATGCTGATTCAAAGATTCCTTCGCTGATTACTGCTAGAGCCTCGCTTTTCTCGCTCGTTTTTTGTTCAGGTTTCTTTATAAGAAACGGATTTGTCGTTATCTCTGAGTCCATGAGCCATGAGCTGTTTGAGGACGAGAGAAGGAGCGTAATCGCTTTGTCCTGTTTTTTTGTGTCTTGTACAATATTTATTGAAGAATTCTGCATACAAGGCATATATACTATGTTCTTTGTAATTGGGTGCTTTTGGTTTATGCTCTCGTTCTTTAACAGGGGTGCGAAAAAGAGTGACTGCAAGCCGTATCGTTTGTCTTTCTGGATAAAACAATTCTCGTCAAGAACATAGTTCTTGCAGATTTGTATTCCGTAGGACTCAAGCAGTCGTTCAAGATTCGTGTCTATCGGCTCAAACCTTTGCTTACCAAGTGCAAGCTCTGTTTTTTCAGCCTGTTCTTCGTCATCTTTTACTTCTTGAAAGGCATCGATAAAAAGCGATACATTTCCGCCCCTAAGCAGGAATTGGTCAAGATTGAAAAGTTCCTGCTCGCTAAAAGCTGTCTTTGGGCTGTTTATTATGAGGCTCGTCATCTCGCTTGTCACAGGAGATGTAAGTGAAACTGTGCTCAGAACGTAATTTTCTGATAGGACTTCTTGCAAAAGCGTTGTCTCTGAGCCTTTCTGATATGGAACTGGCTCCCCGTGCCCTGTTACGTAGCCAATCTGGAACGTTTTTGAGGCAAGCTTCAGTAATGTGTCCTCAATGTTTTTTTCAATGTTCCCGAACGTTACTGTGTCTGAGCCAAGCTGGTTTTTAGTTATTTTAAGCGGAAGTCGGGCGAATTTTCCTGCGTACTCAAGTGTAAGCCCGAATGGAACTTTGTTGTTGTAAAGCGGAAGGTCGTAGCGTTCTGAAACTTGCAGTCTTTCCTCCTCTGTAAGGGTGGAGGTGTCCGTTTCTATAAAATTGATTTTGTTCTGGTTCCGTGAATTTACTTTTGAGGCAATCTGCCTTATGAATTTTGGTAAGCCGTCCATTCCGATTATGCGGAAGCTGTCTTCGCCACTATAATAATATAGAGTAAGATTTGCGTTACCATTCATTTGTTTTAAAAGTACATCGGCAGAGACAAGACTTTTTATCTTTGATGTGATTTTGTATTCAAGCCCAGCGGCAGATTCAGCCGCGTTTATGATTTCCTGCCGACCGCCGTATCTGAGGGCAATACCAAGCCAAGCTTGACGGATTCCTACCTCTGCGGTCTTAACCTCTTGTATTGGAATCTGTTCGATTCCTAAAGCTCTTGCATGGGATTCGTTCTCGCTGTCTTTCATATTCTTGAAAGCATACGAGAAATTCTTTTTTCCTTTGAGTTTGTATTCGTACATAAGATTTCTCAAATATTGCTCTGTATTGTTGTATGGGTAGGGCAGGTTTGGGCTGAAGAATATTTCTACAGAAAGCGGCTGCTCAAGTTTTTTTATGAGTTTTGTGCTTTCTGCTGACAAAGCGTACGCTTTTGATGATGTAAAATCCTCTCTTATGAATATTTT
>CADCRJ010000327.1 GCA_902803735.1 uncultured Spirochaetaceae bacterium | reverse complement strand
TTTCTAGGGCACAGAACGGAGCAAGCAAGCAGGAAGAGGTAAATACCCGAATTGCTAAGATTGTAGAGCAGTCAGAGATGCTTCAAGAGGCTAACAAAGCCATTGCGAACATTGCAAGCCAGACAAATCTTCTTGCTATGAACGCTGCTATTGAGGCTGCGCACGCTGGTACAGCCGGCCAAGGATTTAGCGTTGTAGCGGATGAAATTAGAAAACTTTCAGAAACTTCATCTGCTCAGTCTAAGACTATTGGTGAGCGACTTAAAACTATCAAAGATTCTATTAGCGAAGTCGTTGAGACTGCGACAGAATCAAGCAGTACGTTCCATGTCGTTGCTGAACAGATAAGCGATACTGAATCTCTCGTGCACCAGATTAAGAATGCTTTGAATGAGCAGAATGAAGGCTCTAAGCAGATTGGACAGGCACTTAAGCTTATGAACGACAGTACGGAAGACGTAAGAAGTGCTTCTGCTCAAATGCAGAGAGAAAGCAGTTCCATCATTGATGAAATGAATGCTTTGCGAGATGCATCCCGCTACATGGCAAAGGATATGGATGAAATGAATGCTGGTGCTGAGCGAATTACCGCAACAGGCGAGCGTTTGAGTAATATGTCTGAAAAAATGCGCGAGACTGTGGTTTCGGTAGGAACCCAAATCGACCAGTTTAAGATGTAGTCATTTACGATTGCTGCTCGGCTAATTTGAGATATAACTCAAATTAGCCGATTTTTTTTATCTGCATCACGATTAGTCGCAAGATAGTATTTTTCCGTCAAAGTTTCAAGAAACTATGGATAAAGTCGTCAACAATGCAATATAATGTAGTCAGGCTGTTTTCAGTCATGGTATATCTCCGTTTTGTTGTCATTCAAAATTTTACAGAGAATGCCTTTTTTGTAAATTCCCCTGAAACTCAAACTTTGACCTAATATGAAAAACCTGTTTTCTATCATACCAGCAGATTTCTTTAAACCTCTAAACAGTAAGTATAAGAATCAATATGCTGATTGCCTTTTAGCAATTTACAATTCTTATCGAGCTGAAATTTCTTATGGAGTTGACAGGGAATCTGTTGTTTCAACATTAACAGAATACTTTAATAATCGAACTGACGAAATCAGTTTTGACGACGATAATAGCTTTGAAAAAGATTCGCGAAGTAAAGCGCAGAAAACAATCAATTTCTTGAAAGATTGTGGCTGGTTGGATTTCGAAGAAGAAAAAAATTATCAACAGAATGTAGTTCTTACAGAATATGCAGTTCCTTTTATTAGGACAATGCATGATGTTATTAGAGAAGAAGAAACTGAATATCAGGGCCTTATTTCTCAGATTCATGCTGTTCTCCAGAATGATGACCTTTATTCAAAACCATATCAATTCATTCTTAAAAACGTTGTTAGCAATACAGAACAGTTAGTTTCGAGCCTTAAGAAACTTAATATTTCAATTAAAAAACATATCGACAAACAGACCAAAAATAAAGATTTGGGTGCAGTTCTTGATATGTTCACAACATATAATGATGAAATAGTTTCTAAATCATTGTATCGATTAAAGACCAGTGAAAATGTTGGTAAATTCCGTCAATCAATAAAAATCAATCTTGATAGGATGCTTGCAGAACCAAAGATACTAAAAGACTTAGTTGATGGTTATATGGAAATTGAGCAGGAAACAGATGCATCTGTAGCTCAAGATAAAATAATTCAGATGATTGTTGATGTTAAAAGTGCCTTTGAGAATTTGGACAAGATTATTGAGGATATCGACCGTAAGAACAATCATTATATGAAAAACGCAGCCTCAAGAGCAAAGTTTGAACTGGCTTCAGGAACAAACCAGGAAGGTAAAATAAATACAATCTTACGATATCTAACTGAGTTTTCTGATGAAGACGAGTCTGTACCAGATGAATTATTTAATGTATTCGTTCAAAAGTATCTTTCTGAAGAATCAATAAAAAAGGTTCCTGAGAAAAAGAGTTATGAGGAAGTGGCAACTATTAATGTAGCAGAAATGCTTACTGATGAAGAAAAGGCCCTGAAAAAGAAATTGCTATTAGATAAGCAAATGGCACGGTTTTATAGGAAAAAAATAGA
>CADCRJ010000326.1 GCA_902803735.1 uncultured Spirochaetaceae bacterium | reverse complement strand
TATTTTTATATGCCTAAAAAGATTTCCATCTTGATATTGGAATTTTTCCTCGGAGCCGTCAGAACTTTCTATGTGGATTAACTTTCCGTCCTCGTCATACTCGTAAGTAGTTTTTTCTTGGTCAGAAGATTCTGAGTAAATCATGTTGCCGTTCTTGTCGTATTTGTACTTTTCCTGTGTTCCGTCGTTATAAGACTTGAGCACCAAGTTTCCGTTTGAGTCGTACTCGTACCAGATTTCTTCCTTTACGCCGCTTTCATTGACAGGTTCTTTTTTGTCTGGGTTAAAATGAAGTGTGTAGCCTATTGATTCATAATTTTCTTTTTCATGAATCAGCTTTCCGTCCGAGTCATAGCTAAAGCCCCTGTCATATTTTGAGTTTGTATTTGTATAACTGAGCCAGCCTTCTTTCTTGTCGTATTCGTCAGAGTGCTCCTTTACTTGTTTTATGATACGGGATATATGCCCATGCTCATCGTAGCAGCTGAATTCGCGATTTCCTTCTTTTATCGTAGAGACTCGTCTTTCTTCTGTTTTTGCCCTTTCTGTTGCTGCTTCTATTGCTGGATGCACTTTTAAGCAGAAGAAAAATATACCGAAAATAACCAGAAAAACCGCATCCATAAAAAGGTATGTGTGTCCCATCTTACTTTTGAAAAAATTACGTATTCCAACGAGGAATTTACGCTTTGAGAGGATAGGGACAAGCTCTCCTGCCTTTATTGGAATCTCTAGGTCGTCGTTGGAGTCCCTGATTGCAAATATCAAGGTAAAATCGGGGTCAACCTCCGAGATTTTGCACAAGCGCAGCAAGTCCTTGCTTGAAATTGCTGAATAGAATTCTTTTAGGTAGACGTTGCCGTAATATGCGCTTCTCTCGCTGAGGCAAACCTTTACGCAGCTTGCTTTTTTGTCTTTGTCTGTTTCTGCCTCGAAAAAAAGTGGCTTCATCAGGACATCATATTTGTGCCACATTCTTTTTTTTCTTTGTATGAAGTTAACAGAACCTATTTTGTTTGATTTTTTGTCCATGCAAAGAAAAAACAACCGCTTGTAAGTGAGAATCTCTTTTATTTTGTATACGCCACCGTACATTTTTAGGTTGGAGTAAGCTTCAAGAACATCAGTCATTTTGCGACCGCCCAGATTATAAAAATTGCAATTAGCCCAATCCATATAGGGAATTTAAGCCAGAACAGGAATTTGACTAGAAACGACTGGTCTGCGCCTTCG
The DNA here is from genome assembly GCA_902803735.1 of uncultured Spirochaetaceae bacterium. Taxonomy (GTDB): domain Bacteria; phylum Spirochaetota; class Spirochaetia; order Treponematales; family Treponemataceae; genus Treponema_D. Next base: position 1,253 of record CADCRJ010000326.1, on the reverse strand, counting down.
CTGAAATACCAGTTCCTTACCTTAAAGTAACCCGCTATGTCTGAAAGTGTGCGGGCATTGTCAGCAGTCTGCATTGAGTCCCGTAGTTTGGCGATTTCTGCTATGTCAATGGAGTGCGGGGATACGACTTCTTCTTCAAGCAAAGCTTCGTTGCCGTCAAAGTATGTGTTTACAGGCTTTGTTTTATCATCAGTCTCCTGCTCGCCTATGTCAAAGTCATTGTTGTCAAAGTCTAGTGAGGCAGATTCCGTGTCGTCGGAGTCTGAATAATACTCATCGATATAGTCAGCTTCTCTAAGGGCTTCTGTGTATGCTTCTCGGATTTGCTGGTAAAGTGCCGCATCCTTGTCAGGAGGGTTTTCCTTTACTTTTTTTGCGAAAGCCCTTTTGATTTCTGTCTTGTCGTTTGTCGGCACAATTCCAAGAATTTCAAAGCAGCTCATTACCACGCTTCCTCGCCTTCGATTGAATCAAAGAATTTTGTGAGCATTGTTGCGGTTTTTCTGATTATCTCTGCATTCTGAGTGTTTAGGGCTGCTTCAAATTGGTTTATCAGCATAGCGACCTGCTCACGCACGTTTCCAATTGTCTCCTCATAAAGTCTCATGCCACGTTCAAGAATCGCACGGTTCTCTTCTTCTTCCCACGGCAGGATTTTAAGCTCGTTCATTTTTTCTTGGGCAGCTTTTATCTCGTCTTCTGTTAAGTCGGAGCCAGCTTGGTTTATGAGCAGCTTCTTAGTATCTCCTGTTGAGACAACTTTCACTTCAACTTCCAAAAGTCCGTTTATGTCGTAAGTAAAGCGAATGTCAATGTCTTCGTAATCATCGTAATTTTCAGGAACTGCGACTTCAAGGGTTCCTAGATTCACGTTTTCTTCGGGTTTTAGGGACTCGCCCTGAAAAACGCCGACGTTTACCTTTGTCTGCCCCTTTCTAACTGTATAAAAACGCTTTACGATGCTTACTGGTATAGGTGTGTTTCTTTCAATCAGAGGAACGCAGATAATATCTGGCTTTGCTTTTAGATTGTTTGTCTCTCCTGAGATAGAATCCGTGCTCAGCGTAAATGGGCAGATGTCAGTCAGTACTGTTTCTTTGAGTGCCTGATTATGCTCTTTGAGGGCTGCAAGCACGGCGGCACCGAGAGCTACCGTCTCGTCTGGATTGTAGCTTGTTATAACCCTCTGCCCAAAGACAGACTGAGCAAAGTCCGTTACAATGCTCATTCTTGTAGCTCCGCCCATCAAGATG
>CADCRJ010000325.1 GCA_902803735.1 uncultured Spirochaetaceae bacterium | reverse complement strand
CAGAGGTCTCGATTCGATTGAATCCTGTTCCAAAGGCAGAGCGACGAAAAATCATGCGTTCGGGCAACTATGATTTTGGTCTTCACAACTGGGGTCCTGACTATGCAGACCCTATGACATACCTTGCAATGTGGGTGACTGGAAACGCAAACAATCAGGGCAACTACTTCAACCCTAACTACAATGCTATGATTGCGAGCTGTACGGACGGAGAACTTTGCACAAAGCCTAACGAGCGATGGAAGGCTATGAAGGATGCAGAGCGTATTATTATTGACGATGTAGTAATAATGCCTGTGTACCAGAAGTGCAATGCAGACTTGATTAAGCCGAACGTAAAGAATATTGCGTTCCATGCGGTAGCAATCAATCGTATTTACAAGAATACTTCAAAATAAGGGCGTGTGTATGGAAACGACTGAAACTTTGAAAAAAGAGGATTTATCCTCAAAAAAATACGGACATCTTGCGGTACAGTTTTCTACCGCCATCGTTGCAGTTCTCTTTATATTCTTTGTTTTGCAGGGAGTTTTTATCGTCACAAGCGTAAAAAATTCCTCCAAGAGAGACTATTCGGACTTCAGCGAGAAAGTCATCAAAGAAGACGCTGGCAAAATCCAGTACTGGAACAATGTCCTTGTAAACGATTTGCGTATTTATTCAGACAATGACGTTACAAAAACAGGAGACTCCGATGCGATTATCAAATGGCTCAAAGGCCATGAATCAATCAGGAACCCTCTGTTCAATTACGTTATGTTCTGTACACCAGACGGAGTCGGACATTCCAGCGACGGCAAGATTATCACGGTAATCTCAAAGCCATTCTTCCGCTCAATAATGAACGACAAGAAGCAGATTTATGTCTCGAACATCGACTTTCAGCTTGACGGCTCAGTCTGCTACTATATTGCTCGCCCAGCCTTTGACTCGCACGGAAAGCTCATAGGAGTTTTTGCTGGTGCCGTAAAGCTTGACGAGATTGACAAAATGATAAGCGAGCTGACAATGGGCAAGAACGGCAAGGCTATTCTTGTCGGTAACAACGGCGTTCTTATCTCGCACATCCGCGGACAAGAAAAATACATGGACTTGTTTTACAGCGACAAAGCAGGCTTCAAAGGGCTTGACGAGATTGCTAGGCGCGGCTGCGCAGGCGAGAGCGGCGAGGGCTACTACACAGACCCAGACGGCGTTCTTACAATGGCTTCGTTCACGCCTGTAGAGGGAACTCCTTGGGTTGCAATGCTCACAATCCCTCACAAGCAGATTGTCGAGACAGGCAACGTTCTCAGAACCATGATTTGTCTTATAAACGTCGTCATCGGTATTCTTATAGGAGCCGCCTGTGTCTTCCTGCTCGTATTCGCAATAAAGCCGCTTCTCGTTGTAAAAAACAGCATTTATCAGATTGCTTCGGGCGACGCAGACCTTACACAACAGCTTAAAGTTAAGAGCAACAATGAGATTGGTGCGTTGGGCGACGGCTTCAATCAGTTTATGAAAAAACTGCGTACAATTGTCAGCGGCGTAAAAGACTCAAAGGGAACTCTCGAAACCGTAAACGTCGGATTGCAGACAAGAATCGAGGACAATGGCAAGTCCATTCAGGAAATCATAATCGACTTGAATGACATTGAGTCTCAAGTTCAGAACCAGGCTGCGAGCGTTTCTCAAACAGCTAGTGCCGTAGAAGAAATCTCAAAGAACATTGACTCTCTGGAGCACATGATTGAAACCCAATCAAGCGGTGTTACACAGGCTAGTGCCGCAGTAGAGGAAATGATTGGTAACATAGGCAGCGTAAACCTTTCTGTAGGGCACATGGCAGACTCTTTTGATGGTCTTGCAAAGAATGCCGAGGAAGGTATAAGCCGCCAGAATGACGTTAACGAGCGAATCAGAAAAATTGAGGAGCAGTCAAAGACCTTGCAGGACGCAAACAAAACAATTTCTGCAATTGCAAGCCAGACAAACCTTCTCGCCATGAACGCTGCTATCGAGGCGGCTCATGCAGGCTCTGCTGGTCGTGGTTTCAGCGTCGTTGCGGATGAAATCCGAAAGCTTTCAATTACGTCTTCTGCTCAGTCAAAGACAATCAGGGAAGAGCTTAAAAAGATAGAAAGCTCTATCAACGAGGTTGTAAGTGCTTCACAGGCTTCAAGCGAGTCATTCGCAGCCGTAAGCGAAAGCATCTCTACAACTCAGCAACTCGTTCTTCAGATTAAGGCTGCTATGGAAGAGCAGCAGGAAGGCTCAAAGCAAATTGGCGAAGCTCTCAAACTGATGAACGACAACACATCAGAGGTTCGCTCTGCTTCACACGAGATGGCAAACGGAAACAAAGCCATTCTACAAGAGGTTGACCAGCTTAGAGACACAACAGCCGTCATTCGTGACAGCATGAATAAAATCTCTGCCAGCGCGGAAAAAATCCGAGATTCCAGCGATTCCCTCAACGAGATTTCAGTTTCTGTACACGAAACGGTTGAGCAAATCGGTGGACAGATAGATTTGTTCACAGTCTAAGACAAAAACTCTGTAAGCACTTCAATTTCTTTGTTGCAATATGCCTATACTATGATAATATTATAAGAAATTGGAGTGCTTATATGGGCAGCTTTTCTAAAAAACAAAAACCTCTTGTTGGTGTCATAATTGCCATAACTTTTGTCGTAGTTGTTTCGCTCACAGCCTTACAACTTATTTTTTTAACTTCTGAGACAAGAAAATCAGTCGCAGCTTCTTATTCTGATGACTGTACAGAAATTGCAAAAGCATACGCAGACACGCTCTCTACCCGCCTTAGCGAGTACATAAAGCAAATGCGGATGTACACAGAAGCAGACATTACAAAGACACTAGACCCACAGCAAATTCAAGGTTGGTTAATCGCCCACACATCTGCCAGAACCCCAGACTTTGACCGCATCGGCTTTATTGACGAGAAAGGTGATTTTTACAATGACCAAGGAAAAGTTACGCAGGTAAGCGACCGTGATTACTTCAAGGCGATAATGCAGCACGGAGATGACGTTAACATAGACGACCCTGTTACGTCTAAATCCACAGGAGACACTATAATCCACGTTTCAAAGGCCGCAAAGGTAAACGGACGCACAGTCGGCTTGTATAGTGCCGTTGTTGGCGTAAACAAGCTTACGGAATTTGTAAGCCAGATTAAGCTTGGTAAAAGCGGCTACTCGGTACTTCTTAACAGCCAAGGAAAAGTAATTTCAAGCTCAATCCCAACAGAAAAGCTTGACTGGTCGAACAGCGAAGAGTCCGTACTTTTGGAAGAACCGCTGAAAGCCGTCGTAAACAAGGCACTCACATCAAATTCTGGCTCAGAATGGATAAAAATAAAAAAGCTAGGCTCAATGTACGTAACATACAGCCCTATTGAGAACTGCTCATGGGTATATGTACTTATGGTAGGCAGTTCTCAGGTTTATAACACAGCAAACAGACTCACGCATTTTATTACTTTGTATGGAATTATCCTTGTCATAACGCTCGTTGGATTATTGGGCTATTTTATCTATCGAGCCCTAAAACCGCTTGTTACAGTACAGACAACAATAGAAAACATAGCATCGGGCAACGCAGACCTAACAAAGCGTATCACAGGCAAAGAGCAGGATGCAAATAACGAGATTGGAGCACTTGTCCGCGGCTTCAACAGCTTTTCAGAGAAGCTCCATACCATCGTAAAAGCAATAAAACAATCCAAGACGGCATTGGTCGAGACTGGTGACAGCCTTAAAAACTCAACGCAAGACACGGCAGCCTCAATCACGGAAATAATCTCAAACATTGAGAGCATGGGACGCAATATAACGCGGCAGTCAGACAGCGTCCAATCAACGGCTGGAGCTGTCAACGAAATTGCATCAAACATTGAGTCCCTTAACAGGATGATTGTGAATCAGGTTGAGAGCGTTTCTTCGGCATCTGACGCAGTCGAGCAAATGATAGAATCAATCGGTTCTGTCAACAGTTCCGTAGAGCTTATGGTCTCTGCATTCTCAGACCTTGAAAAAAGTGCCTACAACGGACTTGAGACCCAAAAAGACGTGGACGTGCAGATTGAACAAATTCAAGCAGAGTCGCAGGGCTTAAAAGAAGCAAACAAGGTAATCTCAAATATTGCAAGCCAGACAAACCTTCTCGCAATGAACGCCGCAATTGAGGCAGCTCATGCAGGAGAATCAGGACGCGGATTCAGCGTCGTAGCAGATGAAATCAGAAAACTGTCGGAGACTTCATCGGTACAGTCAAGAAGAATCGGCGAGCAGGTCAAAAAAATCCAGAATACGATTACAAACATCGTCACGGCAACGGTAAAATCCCAGAAAGCATTCTCGGAGGTCTCTGATGGAATCCACAACACGGACAGTCATGTACAGAACATCAAAAGTGCAATGAGAGTTCAGAATGACGGCTCACAACAAATCAGCGAGGCGTTGAGAATTGTAAATGACAGCACATCTGAAGTAAAAACAGCTTCTATGGAAATGGCAGAAGGAAACAAAGCGATTCTTGAAGAAATACGCAACTTGCAAGACGCAACCCTGAGCATGAAAACAGGAATGGATGAAATGTCAATCGGTGCTCAAAAAATCAACGAGACGGGAGCCATGCTCTCGGATTTCTCATCCAGAATGGAAAGAAGTATCAATGATATTGGCGAACAAATCGACCAATTCAAGATATAGCGATAAATAATCTTTTAGGGCGAATGTCGTGTTTTGATAGGAAGCTCAGAAAGCAACGGAAGCGGGGTTCCACGCCCGAAAAAAAATCTGCACAAGCGAAGCGCGGAAGCCTTTTTTTCGGGATGGGT
>CADCRJ010000324.1 GCA_902803735.1 uncultured Spirochaetaceae bacterium | reverse complement strand
TTGTGTGTTGGGGAAGTTCGTCCTTTGGTACGTTCTTCTATTGATATTGAGATGCCAGGTACTGTTGTTCTTTCTATCAATGAAGTTATGGCTGCTGGGCACAGCATTAATTTGGAAATCATTGGAGAAATAAATGTATAGCGGTGAATTTAATAATGTTAGTCAATTACCTCCTGCTCGTGCCGTTTATTCTGATAATGGTGCAAAAACTCTTATTTGCAAGACCAGAGAGGATTGTAAAAAAGAGTTGTACCGGCTTTATGGCAATGATTACGAAGTAACATGGCAGCGGCCTATTATGAAGGGCGGAATTCTCGGTCTCTTTCAGCGTGAATATTTTGAGGTTCACTATGTTGTGAGACCGAAGCCGATGTCTCCAAAAGACTCTTTTCAGCAGAGTCGCGACGAGATTCTGAAAAAGACTACAGAAGGCAGCATTACATCTACTATGCAGATTGCAGCCCTTGATAAAAAAATTGAGGGTCTTACAAAGATGATGACTGATAAGCTTGATTTTCTTACATCGGCTTCTTCTGTTACAGAAAAGCATCCGTCAATACAGAAAATCGAGGAACTTTTGCAGAAAAATGAGTTCTCATTCTCTTATATAAATTCTATCTCAAATCGTTTGAGAGCAGAGCTTGCGATAGAGGAGCTTGATGATTTTGACGCCGTGGAGCGTACCGTTGTCGATTGGATTGGAAATTCTATAAAAATCTATCCGCAGACTCCTGTAAAATTGCCACACGTAATTGTTCTTGTTGGCCCTACGGGGGTTGGAAAAACTACGACAATCGCAAAGCTTGCAGGTATGCTTATTCTTGATGCAAAAGAGAAAAAGCAGCCAAAGCCTTTTATACGTATGATTACTATTGACCATACTCGTGTTGCGGCAGAGGCACAGCTCAAGACTTTTGGCGATTTGATGCAGATTGACGTTGATAAAGCTGAGAGTTCCAGCGATGTGAAAAAGATTTTTGATACATATAAGGAAAATCTGGATGTGCTGTTTATCGATACACCAGGATATAGTCCTAATGATTCTGAGAATATTGGAAAGATGAAGGCTATACTTGACATACCTGGTCTGCATCCAGAGATTTACCTTACAGTTACGGCATCTGTAAAAGCCATGGATTTGGTATCTATTATTCAGAATTACGAGCAGTTTGCTCCAAGTTCTGTTATTGTTACAAAATGGGATGAAACTCGTGCGTATGGAAACGTACTGAGTGTTCTTTCAGAAAAAGGAAAAGCAATTTCGTATATTACTGATGGTCAGAAAGTACCAAAGGAAATTGAAAGAGCGACTGTTTCTAGATTTTTGTTAAACTTAAACGATTTTAACATTGATAGAATGCACATAGAAGATGCTTTCCCGGAGGAAAAATAGTATGGAAGATCAGGCTCAAGAGCTTCGTGAGTTAATGTCTAATCATAAGACACGGGTTATTGCAATAACTAGCGGTAAGGGTGGAGTAGGAAAAACTAATATTGCCGTAAATATGGCAATTGCTTATGCGCAACAAGGAAAGAAGGTCATACTTATTGACGGTGACTTGGGTATGGCCAATGTAAATGTATTGTTGAACATTGTTCCTCAGTATAATTTGATGCAAGTTATAAACAAGCAAAAAACCATGCAGGAAATTATTACCGAGACAGAATTCGGAATTAAGTTCATTGCTGGTGCAAATGGTTTCTCAAAAATTGCAAACCTTTCTGTTGATGAACTTGATTATTTTGCTAAGCAGTTCAGCCAGCTTGGTAATGCTGATATAATTTTGATTGATACTGGTGCAGGTATTGCAAACAATGTATTACAATTTGTTGCCGCAGCTGATGAGGTTTGTGTCGTTACGACACCTGAGCCAACTGCAATTACCGATGCATATGGAATTATAAAAATTATAACTACGGAGCTTGTTGACCGAGAGACAAACATAAAACTCTTGGTGAACAGGGTTCATTCTGCTGATGAGGGTAAGCGTATTTCTGAGCGCATCATAACGATTGTCGCTCAGTTCTTGAATTATAAGGTTGATTACATTGGTTTTGTTTATGATGACCCAGTAATTCAGGCATCTGTTATCCGTCAGAAGCCGTTTATGATTGTAAACCCTAACTCAAAGCCTGCTCAGTGTATAAAACATATTGTAGGTCGTATTGAGAAGAATGAAATGGGAAATTCCGAGGGAGTTTCTACATTCTTGAAAAAATTTCTGCATAAGAAATAGAGACCGTTTATAAGTTTTGGTCTGTAAATACTTTTGCTGCAAGAAAATAGTTTTACAGACCAAAATGTTGGTCAGTATTTTTGTGATTTATTGGGATGTTTGGTAAATAAAAAAAACTTGACCTATCTTTTTTTTTACCTTAATCTGAATTTGTGGGAGGAGACAAATGATAAACCCGAAATGTACAGGTATTTTTTCAGGGGTCGGGTTTTTTCTATCTTTTTTAATTGGATTGATAGCCGGCAATGGTTTTGCTCATAGTTTGATAGTGGCTTTGATTTTCGCCTTGGTTTTTGGCGTGTTATCAATTGGAATTTCGATTTTATATGGAAAATTCCTTTCAGATGGTGATTCTGGAATAGATGTTTCAAAAGCCTCATCTAATTTGCCTAATGCTGGTTCTGTAGTAAACATTACCATAGATGAAGATAATCTTCCTGATGAGACATATTCACCAAAATTTGCAGTAGGAACAAATAGACCTGCCTTGCGTATGGAGAATCCTCCATCAAAGCCTGTAGTAGCCTCAAAAGCTCCTGTAGCAGCGTCTCCAACTGCCGCAAAAGAAGGTTCCTCTCTCTCTGATATAACAGGTGCAGCAGAGAAAGCTTCTGTTGACGCAAAAACGGCTGAAAAACCTTCTGCTGCAACGACTCCCGCTGGTGCTACGGCAAACGTTGCAAGTGACGGTGCCTCTTTCAAACCTATGGATTTGAGTTCTGTAACAAATCCGCAATCTGCTCAACAGTCTACAGGCACTTCAAGTTCGGTGTCCTCTGATTCTCTTGAAACATTGCCAGATATAGGTGATTTTTCTCCAGCAGAAAGAATTGTAAGTACTAATAATGAAATAATCAGCGACAGTGATTTTGCTTCCGTAGGAAGTAAAAGCTCGGTTCAGTCTTCTAATGCGGGTTCTCAGGATGCGCAGCTTATGGCTCAGGCTATTAGGACTGTTCTGGCA
>CADCRJ010000323.1 GCA_902803735.1 uncultured Spirochaetaceae bacterium | reverse complement strand
GTATGTATAGTAAAATCTTCATAGCGAGCATGCCAAAGACGCAAAAAGTCAATGTAAGACCCTTTTATCCACTTTATTGTATCGAGATAAGCCAAATCTTCCTCTGTGAAGCGAAGCTCGCAGAATAATTTTATCTGGCGTTTTATTTCCTCAACCATCTCAGAAGTAAAGTGAACGTCCGTATTACGGCACTTAAAAGTCCATGTGGTCTTGTACTCACTAAAATGATGATAAATCGCCTGCCCCATAGAAAATTTATAGGCATCCTCGCATAAAAGGCTCGTGATAATCGGGCTTGTCTTAGGCATAATTCCTCCAAAATCCGGAATTCCGAAAAATTAAGTGGGAACACGACAAAAACAAACCATGATTCCACTATAAGAATTGTAGAACTAAACAAAAAAGAAATCAATTATATGAGGGCATCTCTAAAAAAAGTCCACTTTGGGGATTTTTTAGAGTCTCCCATAACAAAAATCATGCTAGCCCTGCACTATAAGAACGGACATATACGAATTCTTGAAAACAGACTCGTCAAGACAAGCAAGCTCTGCCCCAGAAAAAATTTTCTGATTATCAGAACCAGCCCCCTGCACAAGATAAGTTTTTTCAAGAAGATGCTTTTCAACAGCAAGCACTATTATATCCTTTAGATGCCGCGGCGATTTTATAAAAATCTTAGTCGCGGAATCATCAAGAACGCAAGATATTTTTCCGCCAACAAAGAAAGCGTCGCCAGGAATAATCCTTATCTCATTGTCCCGCTCGGCTAAATCAAGCGAACACTCGCAAGCTGCCGTACAAAAAGACGTTACGCCTGCTACAAAGCGTATTTTATGACCGTGCCCTGCAACAAGATGTGCAAGCCGAGCCGCAGTAGAATAAACAGAAACATCGCCAATTGCAACCATGGCAACATCGCCATAAAGCAGAGCGTCCTCAACCTGAGACACAAAACTTTCGTACTCTGCAGCCGTTTTGTCTAAATCGCGGGTCATAGAAAACTCTACGCCAACGCATTTTTTTTTGCTCACATCAATAGCCCCACAAACGCAATCAAAGGCAATGTGGGATTTTTCGTCTTTTCCAGTAACAGGGTAAAAAATAGTGCTGCATTTTTCAAGGACACGAACAGCCTGCAAAGTCAAAAACTCAGACCTCGCAGGACCTGTGCCAACAGCATAAAAAATATTGTCTCTAATATCAACGTTGCTCATATTATTCAGATTTCTTTTCAAGGGAACGACCAAGAATCTTTGAGGCTTTCTTCGCATTTGCGTTTCCCTTCTTAGCCTCTGGGTCAAATTTATCCGCGATGGCATTCACAGCCGAGTCAGCCTTCGAGTACCGCCCCTTTGCATAAATATCAAGACCAGTTCCTTGTGTCGCAACGTCTTTGTTTGCAAGGTATTCGAGACAAATATCTGCGAATGCGGAGTTGTCATATTTTGCAAATTCTTTGCCCAGTGCATAACGCATAGGTTTTCTTTTATCATCAGACAAGGATTCGCGGGCAAGGTCAATTATCTCCTTTGTTCCTGCATTGCCAGCCTCAAGAAGGGCTGAAGAAATCTTGACCTTTGTTCCGTCACCAACCTTTTTGTCTGTAAGCTGACCTACAAGGTAATCATTTCCCTCGCCTGTGTTAAGTGCTGCAATAACAGGATAGCAGGCGTTCTTCACAGCTTGCTCAGGGTCATTTTTTGCTCGATAAATCAAATAAGGCACAGCATTTGAAAATTTCATCTTTTTAATCGCTGCAATAGCTTCAAGACGAACTTTTACATGGGAATCGCGAGTCGCCTGTATAATGAGCTTCTCAGCATCACTGTTGTTGAAATTCGCAACGCCCTTTACAACATAAACACGCAGGTTAGGATCCTTATCATCATACAATCCAGTAAGAACATCAAGTGCTCCATCTTTCTGCATAGCTCCGATTGCTTCAGACGCATACATACGAACAAAAGAATTCTCGTTCTCGTCCTCAGCCATCTCAACCAACTTGTCATAAGTCTCTGTTGCTTTTAGCTCGCCAAGAACGCGTACCAAAGTCTGCTTCTGAGCAACGGTCAAATCTTCTTTCTCAAAATACTCGGTCAAATAAAGGGCTTCATCGCTGCCACCAATTTTTCCTAGTGCCGCTATGGCTCCGTTAAAATAAGACTCGGCGTCATTTTCGAGAAGGTTCTCAACGGCAGGAATAGCACAAGAAGTCTTGACTGCCTGAACATATCCAAAACAAGCGTTCACAACGGATTTCTGCTCGTCATAAGGGTCATTCAGAATCATAACAGCATAATCTTCAAGGCACGGGTCTTCAAGAGCTGCGAAGTACTCAAAAATGTTTACTTTTATTCTAGAACTTTTTGTTTCCTCAAACAAATCATAGGCTTCATTTACAAAGCGAACATCTTTGTTTGTTGTCAATTTTGCAAGCAGCTCCGATATTTCGTCTTCGAGACCGAATTTTAATATTCCGGCGTTTTTCTCTCGCCCTTCAGGGTCTGTATTGTCTAAATCCTTTACTTTGCTGCTGTCAGGTGATTTCGGACGTTTCTGTGCAGGAACATCGCTCTCGCCAGCTTTTGAATAAGAGGATTTTGTCTCAGGCTCTGTCTCGGCATCTTGCGCAACAAGAGAAAACGGCAACAAAAAAGCATATCCAAGCAAGACTGCTTTTTTTAACACACCAATAAAAGGCTGCTTAAAATTTTCGACATTCACAATAAGTCTCTCCTTTTACTTTATGTTTCCTGCATTATACCGCTTTAGAAATGAGGTTCTGTACTCCTCAAACCTGTCTTCATTTATTGCAGTACGAATCTCATGCATCATATTATGCAAGAAATACAGATTATGGTAGCTTGCAAGCGTACAGCTCAAGATTTCCTGCTCCTTGAAAAGATGTCTCAAATAAGCGCGGCTGTAAGTCCTGCAAACTTTACAGTTACACTCAGGGTCAATTGGCGTAAAATCATGCGCGAACCGCTCCTGTTTGATGGAAAGCTTGCCGTCCCTTGTAAAATAGCTTCCATTACGGGCGTTTCTTGTTGGCAAAACGCAATCGAACATATCAATTCCAGAGTGAACAGCCTCAAGAATGTAGTCAGGAGTTCCAATTCCCATAACGTATTTGGCTTTTTCTTTTGGCAAGTGACCAACTGTAAAACAAAGCATCGAAGCAAAGGTTTCAGCAGGCTCGCCAACGCTCAAACCTCCGATTGCAATTGCAGGCAAATCAAGCTCGCTTACAAATTCGGCAGAACGAACGCGCAAGTCCTCAAAAAAATTTCCCTGAACAATAGGCATAAGAATTCCTTTGTATCCGTTGTCACGTTTTTTAAGCCATTCAGCCTTTGCCCGCTTTGCCCAGTTCTCAGTTATTTTTAGAGCATGGAGAGCTTCTTTTTTATCAATCCCAAAACCAGTACAAACATCTAGCTGCATCTGAATGTCCGAGTTGAACTGAGTCTGAACCGAAACAACTTTTTCCGGTGTAAACAAATGCTTTGAGCCATCTATGTTGCTTCGGAACAAAGCACCTTCCTCTGTAATTTTTCTGAGCGGACTAAGGCTCCATACCTGGAAGCCCCCCGAATCAGTCAGAAAATTCTTGCTCCATTTTGAAAAACCGTGCAAACCGCCAGCTTCCTCAATTATGTCACTGCCAGGACGAAGATAAAGGTGATAAGTGTTAGCAAGAATAATCTCAAAGCCAATCTCATCCAAATCATCCTTTGTAAGGGCTTTTACGGTTGCATTTGTTCCAACAGGCATAAACACAGGTGTCTGCACGTCCCCATGTGCCAAGTGAAGAGTTCCTGTACGAGCCTTTCCATCTGCGCTCTCGTGATGTATATCAAAAATCGATTCAATCATATTTTTTCCTTAAATTTAAAACTATCTCACATATACTTTATCATACATATTACGTCCTCGCAAAGTGCATAACGCACATTGCAAGAATAACAAACAAGAATACTGGAAACCATGCGCCCATAAACGGAGTAATGTATCCGAATTTTGCAAGGAGCATGGTTATCATTTGTGTTACATAGAAGAGCACGGTCGAGCCTATGCAAAGAGCAAGGCTTATCAGCATTACATTCTTGCGAGATTTTCCGCTCAAACCAATAGAAAGAAAAACGACTATGAACAATATGAACGGGAACGAGAATTTTTTGTAATACAAACTAAGCTCCTCCGCAAAAGGTAAGCCGGCTCTCTGCAAATGAGTTATGTAAGTTCTTGCATCTCTGGAATTTACAGTCTCGATGCTTACTACGTTATTTCTAAATGTTTCAGGCGGCTCAGTAAAACGCTTTTCTAATTCTGCATCAATTTTGCTTGGAACCAAACCATCGTCTTTGAATTTGTAGTAAATTCCTCTTGAAAAATTCCAATGTCCGTCCTTCCAAATTGCAGAATCTGCCTGAATAAGTCCGCAAAAACTTTTGTCCTCATTTCTTATAACGATAAAAATATAAGAAAGCTGCTTAATTGAATCATCGTAAACCTCAGCTTTATAAGTGATATTACCATTCTCGCTAAGGACTACAATCTTATCATTATTCAAGGTTTTGTTAGGTTCCAAAACTTCTTCCTGCAACGCGACCTTCTGCGTGTATGCGGGTACAACCACGTAATCATCCCAAAAGAACATTGCAAAACTAAGAAAAAACGAAAAAACAAGGAGCGGAGCCGTGAATTTCCGCAGAGAAATTCCAGAGGCGAATATTGCAATAAGCTCGTTGTTCGCGTACAAATCGCTCAAAGAATACGAAACCGCAAAAAGTATCGCGATTGGGGTTGCATACCAGACGGTTTTTGGGACATAAAGTGCCATAATCCTTAGAACAGTCTTTACAGGAACACCGTTGGAAATAAAGCCCCAAAGGTTCATCATAAGGTCAACGAGAACAATAACAAAGGAAAAAAAGAATATTGCGCCTATAAACAGCGGTATCACCTTACGAAACAAGTATTCAACTATTTTCATTTTCTTACCAGTCCAAGATAAAACAAGATGCCCGAAATTCCTATAAGCAAGTCAGGAATCCACATTACGACAGACCCGCCGATACCGCTTCTGGAGCTGAATATCTGACCGACAATGTTCATGGCCCAATATAACACGGAAATAAAGATTCCGATAATAAGCCCTATTGTCTGTCCGTTGTGCTTTCCAAAAATAAGGGCAAGAGGAAGCGCAAGAACTGCAAAAAATATTGAGGCAAAAGGCAACGAAAATTTTTTGTTGAATTCCAAGATATACTGGTTGAGTATGTTAGGAGCAAAGTGGACATCTTTCTTCATTGTCTTTATGTTCTGGTACAAATCGTATGAAGTCATGTCTCTCGGACTTATTCTTTTTAAATCTGGCAGCAAGGAATTCTCAAAAATGTTCAGCTCCATATTTCGGGCCGTAATCACATCAAAATCATACTTTTTACCCTTTTTAAGCACTATTACAGAAGCGTCGTTCATTATAAGCTTCATAATGATTCCAAGCTCGGAAGATTTTTTTACGGAAGAAGCATCCGCAACTATGATTCTCTGGTTTCCTTCTAAATCGTTGTCAAAAAAAATCATGTCGCTCACATTCTCGCCAGAGACATTCCCAATCACAAGAGTTTTATCGCTTGTACGCTTTACGGAGATTGATTCAAGCTCAACAGCAGGATTAGACACGAGGATTGAGCGGTAAAGCTTGCTGTAATTGATGTTTCCAAGTGGCAATAAATAGTCATTTACAAAAAAAGATGCTATGGAAATGATAAATCCCAAGAACAAAACAGGAAACAGTATAATTCTGTAACCATGACCTGAAGCCCGAAGAATCAGTATCTCGTTCTCCGTAGCAAGACGGCCAAGACACATCAAAAAGCCAACCAAAGTCGCAAAAGGCGCGGACTGGGCAATAATCATCGGGAGCGAATATGTTATGAGCCTCAGAACATCGATAACAGGAACTCTCTTCTTTAATATATTTTCCGCAACCAAAAGAATTTGGTTCACAAAGAAAACCATAAAGAAAAAAACAAAAGCTATCAAAAAATACAGAAAAAGCTCTTTTATAAGATAGCGAACAAGGATATGCCGGCGCAAGCCATTCTTGTCCTGCATAAAGCCTGACACAGATTCGGCAGCCTTTGTAAAACCTATTCGTTCAAGTCGCCGCCCAAGCCAAGCAAAGATAAAATTAAGCAAATTGAACGAACAAATACTCTCAAAAGTTCGCTTTACGGCATTATCGATACTTTTTTTTACAGAGCTAAGCCTCCGAATATGGCTGTATCGAAGAAAAAATGCTTGCCATGATCTTGCTCTCTTATAAAGCCAAGTCTGCGATAAAAAACGAGAAACTTTTTTCTTGAAATTATCTGAAATGTGCGAAAGCCACTTCATTAATTATTTTCCAGTAGACCCAAAACCGCCAGAACCGCGAGCGGTTTCGTCAAGGACGGAAACAGGAACAAAATTACCAGTCGTCACAGGAGCGACAACAAGCTGAGCCACTCGGTCTCCATTATGTACTGTAAAGTTTTCTTTTCCCTGATTTATAAGGATGACTTTTACCTCGCCCCTGTAGTCACTGTCGATGGTACCAGGAGCATTAAGAACTGTAACGCCGTTCTTTGCGGCAAGGCCTGAGCGCGGACGAACCTGAACTTCATAGCCTACAGGAATGGCAAAAGAAAGCCCTGTAGGTATCATAGCCCAAGAGCCTGCTTCAATCACAATATCAGCATCCAAAAAAGCACAAACATCAGCACCAGCAGCACCAGAGGTCTGATAAACAGGGAGTTTTGCCCCTTCGGAGACAACGCATTTTATATCAACATTCATAGATTGATTATACAAAAATAAAGCATAAGTCTCAATAAACGCGGCATTTGTCATCAGGACATTTACAAAAATATTCTTTTACGCGCGCCCTTGAATCATCCATACCATCTGCATTAATCATTTGTGTAGTAAAATAATGTGCAAAACTGAAATTCTGGCAATAATAAGCAAAAAAACGCTGCAAGCGGGTTTTCCAGAATTCTTGCGGCTGAAACTGCTCAACAAAGTCTATAAAATCCAATGCAAGCTGCTCACAATCAACTTCAAGTCTTTTCTCAGGATTTCTCAACTGTGCAAAAATCCAAGGTTTTTGAGCGGCTGCACGGGCTATCATAACTCCACAAGCAGACGGAGCCGCTTCAACAGCCTTGCCGTAGCTAACCGAATCAGTAACCTCTCCATTGAGAATTACAGGAATATCAGGGAACTCTTTTGCAAGCATCTCAACAAACTGCCAGCGTGGATGCCCACGGAATTTCTCTTTTTTTGTGCGTGGATGCAAAGTAAGCATCTGAACCCCAGAATCAACAAGCATATGGCAGAAGTCCATCAAACCGTCTTCAGTAAAATCATCATCCCCAAGGCGCAATTTCACAGAAAGACGCATTGTGTCAGGAACAACGCGGCGAACGGCCTTTACCATATCTTCTGTCTCGCAGCGGGGCTTTATCATCCATGCAATGCCAGCACCCGTTTTGTAAATCTGAGGAGCGCTGCACCCCATGTTAAGGTCGATTCCAAGCCCCCCCTGCTCAACTAGAATCTGTGCAGCATCCGCAAGATAATCAGTACGGTTACCTGTCAGTTGCCATACGATTTTTTCTGGCTCAGGACCTGCCATAAGATAATATTTCTCAAACGGTCCCATTGTCTGCAAGGAACCAGCATTTATCATCTCTGTAAAATACTCATCGCAACCGCCAAAGCGAGCGACCAAGCGACGAAAAGCCTCATGGCTCAACGTCGCCATCGGAGCAAGAATCAGCTTCTTTGTGTTCATGCCTAACCAACCGCTCTATAGCTTTTCGATTGCCAGCGCTGCTGAATCCAAGAAATCTGAAGCCAGATTCTCAACCTCGCCTTCATCAATAGCCCTGGAGATTTCCTGACTGCTAGGTATTCTTGAAAGCACAGGAATATTGTAATTCTTGGCTATCTCGTCAATATTGCTCTCGCCGAACACTTTTATCTCTTTTCCACAGTCCGGACATTTTACATAGCTCATGTTCTCAATAAGCCCAACAATCGGGATTTTCATTGTCTCAGCCATTTTTACGGCTTTCTCTACGATAACGCGGACAAGCTGCTGAGGGCTTGAAACAACAATGATTCCATCAACAGGAATTGACTGGAACACTGTAAGAGGCACATCTCCTGTTCCTGGAGGCATATCGACAAACATAAAATCAACGCTGTCCCAAATTACATCTGTCCAAAACTGCCTTACCGCACCCGCAATAATCGGGCCACGCCATAATACGGGGTCTGTCTCATGCTCCAAAAGAAAATTCATACTCATCAGCTGAATGCCAGAATCAGTTTTTACAGGATAAATAGCACCAGATTTATCACCCTGAGCTTTTTCCTCTCCTACTCCAAAACAAATAGGTATGGATGGGCCTGTTATGTCAGCATCAAGAATTGCAGTTTTCAAACCGTGCTGGCAAAGCTTAGAAGCCAAAAGAGACGTCACAAGCGATTTTCCAACACCACCTTTTCCAGAAACAACACCAATTACTTTCTTGACACAGCTGCCAGCTCGTAGCTGTACACGCAAATTTTTATTAGAACAAGAACTGCTGCAAGTAGAACAATTATTCGTACAATTTTCTGACATATCAATACCTCCTATAAAAAGTCAAGAAGAATGTTTCAAGATAAAAAACAGACGATAATTTAGGCTGCTGTTTATCCTACCTCATTTTTGACATTCAAGCTTGCTAAAAAAAATGCCGCCAGAATACTGGCGGCGTCAATGACTCAGAAGCCTTATTTCTTTTGAGCTTCCAAAGCATCAATATAAGAAAGGTTCAAACGCCCCATCTTGTCTACTTCAAGAAGTTTTACAGGGATTTGCTGACCTTCTTTAAGAATATCAGTTACTTTCTCCACTCGCTGGCGTGAGAGCTTTGAAATATGACAAAGTCCCTCTTTTCCAGGCAAGATTTCAACGAAAGCACCGAATTCCATAATTCTCTTTACGGTACCATTGTAAATAGTTCCAACCTCTGGATCCTCACAGATTCCCTTGATTGCAACCTTTGCCTCCTCAGCAGATTTTCCTGATTTACCATAAATGGTTACAGTTCCATCCTCTTCGGCATTAATAGTAACGTTATACTGAGAGCAGAGAGCTTTTATGTTCTTTCCGCCAGGTCCAATCAATGCTCCGATTTTGTCAATTGCAATTTTCATTGTCAAAATCTTAGGAGCATAAGGACTGATTGGCTGCGGCTGGTTAATGCATTTCTCCATGATAGAGAGAATATGCAAACGACCTGCTTTAGCCTGAGCGAGAGCCTTCTTCATAATCTCAGTAGTAACTCCCGCAATCTTAATATCCATCTGGAAGCCAGTAATACCGTCTTTTGTTCCAGCTACCTTAAAGTCCATATCACCAAGATGGTCTTCTTCACCAAGAATATCAGAAAGAATCTGATAACGCTCGTAATGCTCGCCTTCTGTAATAAGACCCATAGCAATACCAGCAACCATCTTTTTCATAGGTACACCAGCAGCCAACAAAGCAAGACAACCACCACATGTTGAAGCCTGAGAAGAAGAACCATTTGATTCCATAATCTCAGAGACAACACGGACAGTATACGGGAATTCCTGTACAGAAGGAATCATTGGCTCCAATGATCTTCTTGCAAGGTTTCCGTGTCCAATCTCACGGCGACCAGTAGTCAAGCGACCTACTTCACCAACCGAGTACGGAGGGAAATTATAATGAAGAATGAAGTTCTCGCTTCTTTCTCCATCAATATCATCATACACCTGTGCATCAAGCGTTGTTCCCAATGTACAAACAGCAAGTGACTGAGTTTCACCACGGGTAAAAAGAGCACTTCCATGAGGTCTTGGCAACACATTCACTTCACAAGTGATTGGACGAATTTCATCGCATTTTCGACCGTCTATGCGGATACCTTTGTCCAAAATGCTTCTTCTAAGAAGATTGTACTGAATATCATCAAAACAAGCATCAAAAAGCTTTTTCTTTTTTTCTTCAGCAAACTGCTCTGCATGATTCTCAATAATCTGTGCTTTAGCAATTGCAATGGCTTTACCGCGGTTAGTCTTTCCATTCTGGAAGCAAGCTTTCTCAAGCAAAGGTGTTGCTTCTGCAACAATTGCATCTTTGTTTGCAAGCTCAACTGTAAACGGAGCAAGCGGCAATTTTTCTTTTCCGCATTTTTTCTGAAGCTCTTCCTGCAACTCACACATTGCAGTGATAAAGCCCTGTGCTTTTTCAAGAGCACCAAGCATAACTTCCTCAGAAGCCTCGTTTGCACCACCCTCAACCATTGTAAAGCCATCTTTTGTTCCAGCTACAACGATCTCAAGGTCAGCTTTCTCCTGCTGCTGGAATGTCGGGTTGAGAACATACTCATTGTTGAGATATGCAACTCGGCAAGCGGCAACAGGTCCATGGAATGGAATATCGGAAATAGTAACAGCAGCAGATGAAGCTATTACAGCCAGAATATCTGGTGGATTAACTCCATCAGAAGAAACACAAGTAGGAACAATCTGAATCTCACGACCAAAAGCAGGCTCAAAGAGCGGTCTCATAGGTCTGTCGATAAGACGTGAAACAAGGATTTCCTTGTCTTTAGGTCGTCCCTCGCGCTTTATAAATCCACCAGGGATTTTACCAGCAGCATAGTATTTCTCATTATATTCTACGGTAACAGGAACAAAATCCAAACCTTCTTTCACTTCTGAAGAAGCACAGACTGTAGCAATGATAGCAGAGCCAGCATACTGTGCATAAACACAACCGTCTGCCTGCTTACCAATCTTACCAGTCTCAAGGATAAGTTCTTCGTTGCCAATTTTATATGTTACTCTATTTACCATAATGCCTCCCCAGCTTATTTGCGGAGGCCAAGTTCTTTAATGAGTTCTCGGTACATCTCCAAGTTCTTTTTCTGAAGATATTTCAAAAGGCTGCGGCGAGCACCGATAACTTTCAAAAGGCTGCGTTTTGCGCTAGTATCTTTTGGAAAGCGGTTTGAATGCTCTGTAAGCTGTTTAATTCTTGCAGTCATCAATGCTACCTGAACCTTTGTATTTCCTGTGTCATTCTCGTTTGCACCAAACTTGCTGATAATTGATGCTGTAGTCTCTTTTGTAAGTGCCATAACTTACTCCTTAATAAAATTATTTTCATCTGGGTACCCAAATTGTATTGTCCTGACAAATCCGCCAATCAATTTGCCGGGGAAGGAAAGGCGAAGACTTCCATTCTCCAGCGTACAATCGGAACGATATGCCAAAACACTTACAGATGATTGTGCTTCACCAGATTGTTGCCTAAAATCAATATTCACCAGCACAGCATAAGTACCGTCTGGTGGAAAAACCTGAATTCCGCTTTTTTTAGCCGAAAGAACCCTAAAACCATTCTCATCAGAGAAAGACCAGTCAAAGTCTGAGCAATCCAAAGAAAACGGTCTCGAAAGCATATACTCAGCAGAGTAAAAGTCCTTACTTAAAATAGAATCCCTAATGCGAGAGGAACTTATTTTTTCTTCATTATAAAAAACAGGTTCTATCGTTTTCAGCTCAAAACCATTGTTTTCGCCAAAACGCCTTATAAAATCCATGTCTGCGGCACCTTTATAGCCACAATGAAAATCTCTACCCTCTGCAAGGAATTTCATTCGACAAGAATCTATTAGGACTTTAAGAAATTCAGTTCCTTCAATTCTACCGAAATCATCAGAAAAGTCAATTACAATAGCGAAAGAAAAGCCCCTAGAATCGAATATTTCAAGTCTTTGCGCAAGCGTCGCAACATCGCCTTTATGAGCAGGATCTTTCAGCCCCCTTAGAGAGCGGGTAAAAGTTACAATACCAGGAACAAGATTGTTTTTTATTTTCTGTTCCAGAACAGCCTTAAAAAGCGCCTCATGTCCTTTATGAGGCCCGTCAAAACTTCCTATAGTAAGGGCTGTCCCTGCTTGCTTGAACGAAGCGTCAAAGTCACCGTTTAGAAGCTGCTTCCATGTATAAACCCTAAATCTTTTTTTTTTAGGCACCATAAATCCGTAAGAAAGCTTCTTCCCATTTTTTTTAATAATTCCAGCGAAGCTTCCATCTTGATAGAAAACTGCTATATCGCAATCATCTGGAAAAGGTTCTTTTGATTCAAGCACCGAGAAAGAAAGCGGTCGCCCGTTATTATACGATTGTACAAAACTCTCGTCCAAAAAAGCCTTAGCCAAACCGCATCGACAAGCAAGTTCAGCCGACATTGGCAAAAATTTTCTTTTTATTTCAAGCTTCTCAGAATCAGAAGTTTTCTCATTACTTTCGACAGTTACAACATCCGCTGTTTTTTTTAAAAGGGAGCTTATCGTAAATTCACCTAATTTATCAGATCCAGCAGCTTCCTCTAACAAGAACGGTCCAACAGAAACACGTCTCAGGGCTTCCAAATAAGCACAAGATCCACAAGCATAAGCTATATCCCTTGCTAAAGCACGGATATAAGTACCTTTTGAGCAACAAACTTCAACCAATGCATATTCGCCAGAAAATTCTTTAAGCTCAAGTGAGTAAATTTTTATTTTTCGGGAAGGTATTTTAGCAGTCTTTCCTGAGCGAGCCAAATCACTTGCACGCTTTCCATTTATATGGAGTGCACTATAAAGAGGTGGCACCTGATCTATCTCGCCCCTGAACTGACTGAGAACGTCAGAAACTGCTTTTTCCGTTGGTACAGGAGAAGTTTTTACAACGACTCCTGTTGGATCAAGGGTATCAGTCTCTGAGCCAAAATGGATCAAAGCCAGATACCTTTTATCAAAATCTGTAATATGAGGAACCAGATGAGTTAATCTGCCTGTCAAAACAACAAGCAGACCATCCGCGAAAGAATCAAGAGTACCTGTGTGCCCGACCTTACTGGTTCCTAATGCATGTTTTACAGCTCCAAGAGAAGCAAAACTTGTCTTGCCAGATTTTTTTGCCAAGAGCAAAATTCCTGGCTCAACATCATTTTTATTGTTTTTCGGCATTTTCAGTCCGTATAGCAGCCTCTTCAGCTTCAAGACGGTTGAGCTTATTGACCATCTCAAAGCCCTCTTTCATGCTTGTATCAACAACAAACGTAAGCTTAGGAAACTGCCGTATAGTCAATTTTTTTGCGATAGAAGATTGGATGAACCCAGCTGCGCTGTTAAGTCCTTCGACTCCTTTACGAACCTGAGCATCAGAAAGGAAACTTGACACATATACTTTCGCAAATGCCAAGTCTCTTGCAACCTCTACCCTGTTTATCGTCAAAAAAGTAGAAACACGAGGATCTTTTACCTGCTGTCTCATTATCAGCTGTGAAATCTCCTCACGAATCTGCTCTCCGAGTTTTAGCAAACGGAATTCACCCATATTCTAAGCCTCGCTCTCATTTGCAGAGGATTCTGAATCAGAAGCTTCCGCGGCAGCAGCTTTTTCTTTGGCAATTGAATCTCCAAGTTTTCTTGCAACTTCAACATACTCAAAGATTTCAAGCGTATCGCCAACCTGAATATCCTGCCAGTTTTCAAGACCAATACCGCATTCATAGCCCATAGTAACTTCTTTCACATCATCCTTGAAACGTTTGAGAGAAGAAATCTTGCCAGTAAACTTAACAATACCGTCTCTGATAAGGTTTACGCTGCTTGAACGACGAACGACACCGTCCGTAACATAACATCCTGCAATAAGACCGACTTTAGGAACACGGAATGTATTACGAACCTCAACACTACCAGTAACTTCCTCTTTAGTGTCAGGTTTGAGCATACCTTCCATAGCCTGTGTAATTTCTTCAACACACTTATAGATGATATTGTACTTACGGATATCAACCTTTTCCTGCTCGGCAAGAAGCTTCGCCTTTGGAGTAGGACGAACGTTGAAACCGATGATAATTGCATTCTCATCAGCCGCAGCCAATGTTACATCGCTCTCGTTGATTGCACCCGCAGAAGAGTGAATAACAACAAGCCTGATTTCTGGCGTAGACAATTTTTCAAGAGAAGATTTAAGAGCTTCGGCAGATCCCTGCAAGTCAGCCTTAATAATAACTTTGAATTCTTTTACTTCACTAGCTTCAATTGTAGAGAACAAGTTGTCCAAAGTAACTTTCTTGACAGCCTTAGCATCCTCAAAACGCTTCAATTCCTGTCGTTTTGCAGAAATTGCACGTGCATCTTTCTCACTTTCTGTTACTTGGAACGGATCACCCGCATTTGGCATAGACTCAAGACCAAGAACTTCTACAGGCATACTTGGAAGCACTTCCTGCACTTTCTCACCTCTGTCATTGAACATAGCCCTTACGCGACCAGAATAAATTCCAGCAACAAAAGGATCTCCAATTTTCAAAGTTCCTTTCTGAACTACAACAGAAGCGATAACACCTCTACCTTGATCAATGCGAGATTCAATTACCTTTCCTTCTGCACGAGTATCATAAGGAGCCTTTAGCTCAAGCATTTCAGCCTGAAGCAATATAGCATCAAGCAAATCTTCTATTCCGAGCCCTTTCAAAGCACTAATTTTTACATACTGAGTATCTCCACCCCATTCTTCTGGAGTAAGACCCCTCTCTGAAAGCTGTGTCATAACACGCTCAGGATTAGCATCTGGTTTATCAATTTTGTTGACAGCAACAATAATAGGAACCTTAGCATCTTTTGCATGGCTCAAAGCTTCGAGAGTCTGAGGCATAACACCATCATCAGCAGCAACAACAAGGACAACTATATCTGTAATTTGAGCACCACGAGCACGCATCATAGTAAACGCTTCGTGACCTGGAGTATCAAGGAACGTAATTGTGCCTTTCTCAGTTTTTACCTGATAAGCACCAATTTTCTGAGTAATTCCACCAGCCTCGCCTGCTACAACATTAGTTTTACGGATAGCATCAAGTGTCTTGGTCTTACCATGGTCAACGTGTCCCATGACAGTAACGATAGGAGGGCGAGCTCTCATGTTCTCTTCCGTACCCTCATCACTCTCAATTACAGTCTCATCATAAAGGCTTACGAGATGAACCTCACATCCATATTCAGAAGCAAGGATTGTAGCTGTATCACTATCAATAGACTGGTTTATAGTAACCATCATTCCCATTGAAATAAGCTTTCCAATAATCTCATTAGCTTTAAGATTCATTTTTCGAGCCAAATCAGAAACTGAAATTGACTCCATAATATCGATCTGCTTCGGAACGGCACTTGCTGGTGTCAGCTGCTTTTTCTTGTTTCCATAAAGCTCGTCTTCATCAAAGAATTCCTCTTTGTCCTTCTTTGTATAAACTTGCTTTTTGCCCTTAAACTGTTTTTTTCCAGCAGTTGGAGCAGGAATAGGAGATGCAGGAGCCGGACCACCAAAACCAGGTCTTCCTCCAAAACCAGTACGACCAGCAGGTCTGTTTCCCTGATTAAATGCAGGTCTACCATTATTTCCATTCTGGTTTGGTCTAAATCCGTTTCCAGAACGATTACCCTGATAATTGCCGTTGCGGTTATATCCACCTTGAGGGCGATTTCCATCGCGCTCTCTGTTCTGGTAGCTTTCACGAGCTTGGGTACCTGTAAAGCCACCCTCTCGTCGCTGACCGTTACCTCTATAATTATTATAACCATTTTCTCGGTTATTATTATAATTACGATAACCCGAACGAGGTTTATCTGACAAATTACCAGCCTTTACATTAGGACGCGCAGATCCAATCTCAAAAGTTCGCTGAGTTTTTGGAGCTACAGCAGGCGCTGCGGTTCCTTGTACAGCAGACTGTTTTGGCTGCGAAGCAACAGCAGGTGCAGATTTTTTTACAACTGGCTGCGGCTTTTGCTCCTGTGTCTGCTCAGTATCTGTCGGTGCCGAAGCAGATTTATTATCTGCAGAAGGAGATTTTCTCTTAATAACGACAACTTTTCTTTTTTCAGGAGCAGCACTAGCAGTCTTTTCTTTTTGATCTGTTTTTTGCGGCTCTGACTTTTTTTTGTTTAAAACAAATTCCGGTTTTTTCTCTGATTCTTCAGCCATACTTTAATTATTCTTCTCCTTCTTCAAATTCAAATTCACATCCGCAATTAGGATTAGGACATTTCTTCATGTCAAGAGTGATTCTTGTTCCACACTATGGACAGAAATACTCTTCCTCTGTCTCAGATTCTTGTTCATTCTGATCAACATCAACTGAAGCAGCATCTCTAGAAGGAGCAGAAGCATCATCAACAACTTCAATTGAATCAATTTCTTTCTTTACAATCTGAATATCATCGTCAGAGATTCCAAGAGAATTAATTTCTCCAGAATCAACAGCCTTGAAGAATGCCTCGATATCATCAAATGCAGACCCTTTTATAGCAGAGACTACAGATTCTGGTATATTTGGCAATTCAGAGACCTTTGAAATTTCCTCATACTCAACGGCAGAATCATTATTAAACAGAGACTCAGCTGCCTTACGAGAATCAATTTCGGAGAAATCAATATCAGCAGCCTGCTCCTCAGTTTTTACATCAATATTCCAGTCACACAATCTGTTTGCAAGACGAACGTTCTGACCCTGTTTTCCAATTGCCAAAGAGAACTGCGAATCAGGAACAATTGCCAAAGCAAGTTTCTTAGAAGCGTCCATAATAACAACACGAGAAACTTCAGCCGGTGACAAAGCGTTCTTTATAAAGACAGTCGGATCTGAGTCATATTTCAAAACGTCAATCTTCTCACCTTCAAGTTCGCGAATTACGTTTTGAATACGAACACCTTTCAATCCTACACAAGCACCAACAGGGTCAACATCTTCTTTATTTGATGAAACAGAAATCTTTGTTCTATAACCTGGGTCACGAACAATTTTATGGATCTCAATAGTCTTATCATAAATCTCTGGAATCTCAAGTTCAAGTAATGACTGAACAAATTTTGGATCTGTTCGGCTCAAAACCAACTGCAAGCCAGAACCAGTTTTTTTCAAATCAACGATAAGAGCCTTGATCCTGTCATTTTTTCCATATTCTTCACGAGGACTTTGATATTTCTGAGGCAAAACACCATCAATTTTTCCACCCAAATCGACGTAAATATTTCCATTATATTCACGCTGATAAAAACCAATGATAATCTCACCGATTTTATCTTTATACTCATTATACAATTTGTCCTTAAAACGTTCGCTCAATTCAACATGAGCAGTCTGTTTTCCTGTAGAAACTGCGGAACGAGCAAATTCTTTTTTAGGATCAATCAAAATATCAATTTCATCACCAAGCTCGCACTCAGAGCTAAGTTTTAAAGCATCCTCCAACTCTATTTCGGTAAGAGGATCATAAACACCATCAACAATTGTTTTTCTTGAATAAACTGCAACATCAGACAAATCATCTGCAAGTTTTACGATACAATTATCGGCATTACCAAAAGCTTTTTTATAAGCCGCCTTCAACGAATTTTCTATAGTTTGCTTAACAGAATCCAATGAGACACCTTTTTCCTGTGTCAACTCACGGATTGCATCTGCCATTTCTGACATACAAACCCCCTATAAAGTAGTAAATTTTGCTTTCGCTATATCTGAAAAAAGAATTTTTTTCTTCTCAACAGGAAGATTTTTTTCGGATACCTCCAATTCCAAAGAATCTTCATCAACCGAAACTAATTTTCCATGAATCCAATCTGAAGAATTTTTATCCCAAACTTTCAACGAATGTTGCAGGAAAAATTTAAACTCCGCTGCATTTCTTATATTTCGCTCCAATCCAGGAGAAGAAAGTTCCATATAAGTATCATCCGTTTTCAACAGCTCCTCAAGCTTTTCCAAAAGCAAGCGGTGTATTTTTGAACAATCATTGGCACTAATATTTACGGATGGATCTTTACTTGAAATAACAGCATAAATACGTGTAACACCTTTTGAAGGAGTTATTTTTAACTCAATAAGATTAAAACCATACTCGGAAACAATTTTCTCACATTCCGAATAATGTAGGAAAGTATTTAAATCAATATATTCCATTTTCACCTATAAATAAAAATGGACCCGGTAGCCGAGTCCATTTAATAATGATATTAAAATGTACATTTATATAATAACAGAACAAATCAGAAGTGTCAACACATTTATCTTTAAAAAGACTAAGCCCCGCCGGGCACTCAAGCCGGCGGGGCCATACCAGGGGAAAGGACATCCCGGGGAAGGGAAAAGGTCTCAAGGAGAGGAAAGGAAGGGGAACAATATGGC
>CADCRJ010000322.1 GCA_902803735.1 uncultured Spirochaetaceae bacterium | reverse complement strand
TTATCACGCGCCGCTTTTAAAGCCTCGCTGACAGAACTAAGCCACTTTCGCTTATCAACAGGATCAAACACAACAAAAGGACTGCTTCCGTCATTCGGAGTAACCTGATGCTGCAAAATCTTTTCTGATGCAGACTGAGACAACTGCAAAACGCTAAGTTTCTTATCCTGGTCAACATATTGCAGACAAATCTGCAAGCCAAGAGCCTCTCGAACTTTCTCAATGAGAATCCACGGATTATGAGGAGTATACATTCCGTAGTTTGCGAGGGTCTCAAGAATAGTAACCATATTACGAATAGAAACCTGTTCTTTAAGCAAGCCTTGAAGAACTTTCTCAATCTCACCATAAGTATATTTATATGTATTAAGAACTTCGTCAACAACAACAGAGTTAGTTTCCCTAATTTTTGCAATAATCGAAGAAACTTCCTGTCTTCCAAGAATCTCGGCTGCATGAGAACGAATAATCTCAGTCAAATGAGTCGCTATAATAGTTGGCGGGTCAACAATGACGTACCCTGCACGCTCCGCATCGTCTCGTTGATCCTCGTTAAGCCAAACAGCAGGAACTCCAAATGCAGGGTCTTTTGTAGCCTCACCCTTAATCTCTTCAACAACATTGCCCGTATTCATACACATATAGTAGCCAGGCTTTATTTTGCTGCTACCAACTGCTATACCACGAATTTTAAAACAATACTCGTTAGGATCAAGGGTCATATTATCAATAATACGGATTTTCGGAACAACCAAGCCCAAGTCAAGTGCTGCTTCACGCCTAATTCGAGTTACACGCTCCAAAAGTTCAGCGCCCTTCTCTTTATCGACAAGAGGGATAAGACCATACCCAATTTCAAGACACAAAGCGTCCAAAGGAGCGACATTTCCAGAATCCTCCGCAGCTCCTGCCGCAGGCTTAGTTTTTGCGGCTTTCTCATCCTCAAGCTTCTTTGCAAAAGTAGCCTTTTCTTTGCCGAGCATTCGGTAGCCAAGGAATATACAAAGAGCTCCGACCAGAAGAAGCGTAACAACAAGAGGTATGGACGTGTGGAAAATGATACACATCAAAACAAGAACACAGCCTGATATAACATAAACATAACCGCTGATGTTGAACTGTTTCTTAATCTGCTCTCCAAGGACTTCATCCGCGTTGCTTCCAGTAACAAGGATACCAGTAGCAACAGAAAGCAAAAGCGAAGGCAACTGGCTCAAAAGTCCATCACCAATCGTCAACTTTGCAAATGTATTTGCTGCATCAGCAAAAACCATGTTGTACTTTACCATCGCATAAATCATACCAACAACAAGGTTTATTGCCGTAATAAAAATACCAGCCTTTACGTTTCCGCTTACAAATTTTGAGGAACCGTCCATTGCCGAGTAGAAATCACTTTCTCTTTGAATTGAGGCTTTCTTTTCCCTAGCCTGTTCATCCGTAATCGCCCCAGAATTAAGCTCGGAATCAACCGCAAACATCTTTGAGTTCATAGAATCAAGTGCAAAGCGGGCAGCGACCTCAGAAACTCGTGTCGCACCTTTTGTGATAACGATTGTCTGGATGATTATAAGTATGATAAAGATTACCATACCAATAACAACATCACTTCCTGCAACAATCTGCGCAAAAGCCTTAATCATGTCTCCGCTGAAACGATTGAAGCCCAAATGCCCGTTTACAAGAATAAAACGAGTTGAACAGACGTTAAGGGCAAGTCCATAAATCGTCGCAAATAATATGACACGCGGAAAGGAAGAAAAATCAGAAGACTTTGGCGTATACAATACGACAAGCAAAATTATCAGCGCAAGTCCAAGGTTGCAAATCATAAGCAAATTAAGAATTGCAGCCGGAACAGGCACGATAAGCATCAATACAATCAATATCGCAGCCGCCGCAACAGCCTGATTCGATAAATTATTTAAAATGTTTCCAGCACGGTTAGCCATTCATCCCCACCCGAATAAGCTTACTTTTTTCTATTGATAGAATCAATTTGTGCGTAAATTATTGCAATAGCATTAAAATACGTACTTGGTATTATATCACCAACTTCAATTTCTGCATAGAGTGAACGAGCCAAAGGTCGATCTTCTATGATAGGAACTTCATTTTCTTTTGCAATCTCACGAATTTTGAAAGCCATATTGTCGGCTCCCTTAGCCATTACCTGTGGCGCTCCATCAGGAATCGTCCTGTCATAGTAAAGCGCAACAGCAAAATGAGTCGGGTTCGTTATGACGACATCACTTTTTGCAACCTGCTTAGGCATATTGCGTTGCAAAAGCTGTCTTTGGGCTTGCTCCAAATGAGATTTAACCTCTGGGTCGCCCTCCATTTCTTTATACTCCTGCTTTACTTCCTGTTTAGTCATCTTCAAGCTTTCAATATATTGTTTTCTCTGAACATAGTAATCAGGAACAGAAATCACAAGGAATATTATCGCACAAATCACAAGAATCTTAGCTGCCATCCAAGCAATCCTACCGACAGCAGAAGGAACGCTCTGCGCCCTCAGCAGCTCAAGCACGGCTGGCAAACTTGATGAAATAATAACAAAAGCTGTTATGGCGACTGCCGCAACCTTAAACAGGGACTTGACGACATTGAATCCACCCTCAAATGAAAACAACGTCTTTTTCAAATATTGTCCTATTCGTGGCGTAATTTTTGAAAACTGCGGCTCAATTGGCTTTGTTGAGAAAATAAATCCCCTGTTCTGAATTATATTTGCCACAACTCCTGCAAAGACACCAGTTCCAGCCATTGGCAAAACCATCTTAGCAAGATAAATCAGAAAAACTCCGAAGAAACGTTTTTGAAACAAATCCTGCTCTGTACAGCGTTTAAAATAAAAGGTCATTATCTCAGCAAAATTTCTGAACAAGAAACGTGACGAAACAATCAAAGCTATGACCGTAAAAAACATAACCAAGGCACCAGAAAGTTCCTGACTCTTGGCAACACGACCTTCTTCCCTTGCCTTTCGGATTTTGTATTCGCTAGGCTCCTCAGTTCTTCCCTCATCCTCTGCGGAGAACCATTGCAAATCAATTTCATCAAAACTCATATAGCTCCTCCGTTTTTAGAGATAGTTGCAAAAACCTCTTGGATTTTCGAGAAGCTTGAATAAAATGCGCCAGAGAAATAGTCAAATAGCTGCGGCATAATAACCGTAATCACAAAGAATGTCGTCAAAATCATAATCGGGAATCCCTCTGACATAAGGTTCATCTGTGGCGCAGCTTTCGATAATATACCCATCGAAACAGAAATCAGAAGAAGAGTTCCCATGATAGGAAGAGCAATTATAAACGCATTTGCAAACAGACCAGTCAAACCTTTCAAAAGGAAATTCAGCATGACATCCCTGCTTGCAATAAGACCAAAAACGTTCAAGGAGTCAAAACTAGCGACAAGCCCCCTTGAAAAGAGAAGCAACGCCCATTTGTTCTGCAAAAAGATAAGCATAGCAATCAAATTGAAGAACTGACCCATCAAAGGATTCTCTACCTGGCTCAACGAATCATAAACCTCAGACGCAGAGAATCCCATTTGAAAAGCAAAAAACTGACCAGCTGTACTAAAAGCGGCAAAAATGATAGAAACAGAGAATCCTGTTATAATGCCGATAAGACCTTCTCCCAAAAGCAGGGCAATATATTGAAGTGAAAAAGCACCGTCCTCGCCATAAAAAGAAGAATACATTGAAAAATCAACGTGCGGGAAAAGAATATACGCGATGTACCCGGCAAGAGCAACCTTTGCAATGCGAGGTACAATCTTTATCGAGAAAAATGGGAGTGTCATGACAACAGCAAAGCACCGCACAGCAATAAGCAGGTATGCAGGGGCATTGCTTACGATTCGGTCAAGCATACTCTCACCACATCATTATCTGGCCAGATTCGGAATCATATTGAACAGGGCAAGCGCATAGTTACGCAAATCCCCTACCATCCAGCCTCCGAACACAGCCAGAACAATAAGTATCACAATCATTTTTGGAAGAAACGTAAGCGTTTGCTCCTGAATTGATGTAGTTGCCTGAAAAATAGCAACCACAAGACCAATAATAAGGGCTGCTCCAAGAACAGGAGTGCAAAGGAGCAGAATATGAAAAACAGCTCCTCGAATCAATGTTACAATCTCACCAATAGACATTCAAAAAACCCCCTATTCTTATCTTATCACAGAATTAAACAACTGTTGTGTCAAAAGCCCCCAACCATCAACAAGAACGAACAACATCAGCTTGAACGGCATAGAAATCTGGACTGGAGGCAACATCATCATACCCATACTCATAAGGATACTGGCCACAACCATGTCGATTACAATAAACGGAATATAAAGATAAACACCAATCTTAAAAGCAACCGTCAGCTCATGCAGAATGTAAGCAGGAACAATGACATAAGTTGGAACATCGCTCAAATTTCTTGGTTTTGGAAGCTTTGCCATGTTCATAAAAGATTTCAGATACGCATCGTCATTCTTCATCTGCGTATACATAAATATTCTTAGAGGAGCTTCAGCTTCCTTATAAGCCTGCTCGATAGAAATCGTACCATCTGAAAGAGGTTTGAACGAATTATCGTAAACCTTCTGAAAAACAGGCCACATAACAAACAAAGTCATAAACAGCGCGATTCCGTTAAGTACAGCCGTTGGAGGAACTTGCTGCAAGGAAAGGGCACGCTTAATAAAATCAAGGACAATGGAAAACCGCAAGAAGCTAGTCGTCAGAATCAAAAGGCTCGGAGCCAGCGTAAGCACTGTAAGCAGCAACAAAAGCTGAACAGAAAATGCCATCTGCTTTCCTGTCTGCGGTTGGGTAATGTTAATGTCAACATTAGGAACCGTAAGCCCTCTTACATTACCGCCCAT
>CADCRJ010000321.1 GCA_902803735.1 uncultured Spirochaetaceae bacterium | reverse complement strand
GCCGCCGCAAACAACGGAACGCCGAACTCAATTATTCTGGATACTCCCGAAAAAAGCCCTGTAAGCGCGTTTCGCACAAACCAAGCAGGAACACTTGCCACCACAGAGAACACGCACAATTTTAGCGAGTAGGCAAAAGTTCCAAGCACGACACTTTTTACATCAAGCGAAGGATTTTTTCGCAAGAACAGGAACAGAAGAACCGAATTCGCAAAGCTAGCAACAGAAAGTGCCAGAGCGATTCCACCGCCGCTCATTGGATGAACCAAAATAACGGCAAGCAAGATATTCACGGCAAATCCCAAGATTCCAGCAAGAGCCGGCGATTTTGTGTTTCCTTGTGCATAAAAAGCAGGTGATATAATACGATTCATCGCTATAAAAAACAATCCTGCAATATGCCATCTGAACGCAGAAAGTGTAAGCCTAACAGACTCCTCATCAAAACTCTTGTTCTTGTACACGAGAGAGATAATCTCCTTGCCCGTAACAAGCGACAAAAAAGTAACAGGAATCGAAATGAACGCAATAATACGAATTGCCTGCAAAAGCATCACATTGAACTCATCCCATTTCTTGGATTTTGCAAGCCCGCTCAAATCCGGCAGAATCACGGTTCCAATAGAAACTGCAAATATTCCCAGAATAAGCTCCTGAAGCCTGAGCGAATACTGCAAGCTCGATACGATTCCTTCCCCTGCCCCGCTCGCGAGAGCTGTAGAAACAACATCATTAAGCTGATAAGCGGCCATACCCAAAATAGTAGGACCAACAAGAGCAACGACCTTTCTTGTGCCAGGATTTGTGAACGCCTTTTTTATAGAAGCAAACCCGCACCACCAGTTTACGCGGATAACGAACGGCAACTGAAACAAAGCCTGAACGCATCCCCCAGCGATAACGCCCACAGACATAGCCCTAGCTGCCATCTGAGCCTTAATCTCTGGGTCATTGGAGCCTGCCGAAAAAAGTGGGGCTAACAGGTAAGTCGCACCAATCACAATCGAATTGAACAGAACAGGCGTAAAGCCAGACGGAGAAAAAATCTTAACGCCGTTCAGAACGCCCTGAAAAAACGCCGCTATAGAAATTACAATCAAGTACGGAAACATTATTCTTGTAAGAATAACAGTCTCATCAAAAACCTTTGGCTTAAACAAAGGAATGACATAAGGAATCACAATAATTCCGATAACAACTACCAAAGTAGTCAGAAAAGTCACCAACGTAAGAGTAGCCTTTACAAATTCCTTTGTTTTCTTAATTCCCTCGTCAGAAGAATCTTCCAAGTAGCCACGAAACGTAGGAATAAACGCAACGCTTATAGCATTCTCCGCAAATAGTCTTCGGAACAGGTTCGGAATCATAAAAGCCATAACAAAGGCATCAGCATACTTTGAAGTACCTAAAAAAGAAGCTTTTGTCATCTCGCGGACAAGTCCGAGCACGCGGGAACAAAGCGTAAAAAAAGAAAGTGAAATCCCTGACAAAAGCAGGGATTTTTTCTTAGAGTCTTGAGCCATAATAAAGGATTCTAGCTCTTTTTCAGTCTTTTGTCTGCTAGGTCAAAAGTCTGCATAAAACAAATTTTCCTACAACGATTTATTAAAATTTCTCAAAAATACAAAAATTTATGGAGATTTTGGATTTTCATATTTCTTTTTTTTACAAACTAAGCTAAAATTAATAAAAGAGACGGATATTCTGCTCACCCTCTCCAACGATTCTAAAAAGTTTGTTCTATACATTAATAAAAGTGCTACAAAATTTTTTACAACATTGCTTAAGGGAACAGATTCATTAAAAGCATGATTCAATTCCTAACAAAAGAAGGACTATTATGAGAACAGATTTTGATCCAAAAGTTTCTATTCATTCCATCCCAAAACGTTCAGTAACAGATTTAATAAACGAGCTATATATTCCAGACGAAGTTACAGAAATAGAAGAAGTTCCTGAGGATGTTGAGCCTCAGACTGAAAAAGAAAAACAGATGATTGACCAGCTAGTGGATAAAGTCCTTGAAGGATAGCTACTCGTCAACCTAGCAAAACAAGGGGATACAGGCACTTTATGGAACTGGACGAAACAGAAGAATTATGCATTGATACAGAATTTGACATATTTTCTGTCCTCTATGATGCTTTGAAAAATACAATTTCTCGCAATATCGAAGCCGAAGTCAAACAAAACGGCGGCGATGATTTTTTGCAAATTGAAACAATGCTCAAAAAAATTCTTACATTCAATATGTACAGAATGACAGATGAGGATTGCTCAGTCACAAAAGGTCCAGAAAATACTGTCTATCTCTGTGGCGGATGGCTTAGGCGCCCCCTGTTCTTTGAAGGAAAAATGATTTCCACGATGGAATATTTGCAACTTCTATTGAAGGATAAAAAAATTGTCTACTATCCAGATAAAGACGGTGCCGAATTCCGCAAGGAAATTTGGCAAACTCACAGCTCCCAAAATTCCTCGTACAATTTGCCTCGGCATTTGCGAATCGACGCATTCAACAAGGACGTGTTCCTCTCGCCAGAGGTAATGCAGAAGGCAAGGCAAAATGCGAACAGGAATATGCCTCAAGGAATGGGGGCACCAAACATGGGGCCGCCTAATATGGGTATGCAAAACATGGGTCCTCCACCAGGCATACAAGGTGGAATGCCACCCTCAATGTTCGGGGCAATCCAAATGCACGACACTATGTCAGACAACATGCACGGCACTATGCCAGCGAATATTCCAGCTTACGCCCACTAGTTCGTTCCAATTTAGCAGGGCTAATGTCGAGTTTTAATAGAAAACTCAGAAATCAACGGAAGCGGGGCTCCACGCCCGAAAAAAAATCTGCACAAGCGAAGCGCGGAAGCCTTTTTTTCGGGATTGAGCACATTCGTTGTCGTGCTCATTTGGGT
>CADCRJ010000320.1 GCA_902803735.1 uncultured Spirochaetaceae bacterium | reverse complement strand
TACAGGAGCTACGGTCTTGTTGGACTTTATATCACCGATGATTTCTTCTGCCATATCACGCAGAGAAATAAGCAAGCTCCGTTTTTCCGAGAGTGAAAGAGAACGAAGGCTTACAGGCTTGTTCGGGAATATAAGTTCCTTTTGGGACGTAATCTTTGCAAGACTTGAAAGATTTGTCGTTCCTTTTACTTTTATAGGACGGTATGCTTTGATTGTTCCAGAGATACCCTTCATTGTAAATTCACCAGCAAGGACGCACTCAATCTCATCCTTGACAAGCATGTAGGTATTAGGACTCATAAGGATTGTGTCCGGCTCTGCGGCAGCCTCAAATCTTGCCGCCATATTTACATTGTTGCCGATTATGGTGTAGTCCATCTTCATCTCTGAACCAAAGTTTCCGACCGTGCAGAAACCAGTATTGATTCCGACTCGGACATGGAACGGATTCTCAATTCCTTTTCCCCTCCACTCCTCTCGGAATGTAATCATATAATTCTGCATATCCATTGCCATTTTTACGGCTCGTAGGGCGTGGTCTTTATCCGACGTAAATTCAGGGTCTCCAAAGAATACCATTATAGCGTCGCCAACATACTTGTCGATTGTACCACCATACTTCTGTGCGATTATTGCCATTTTATCGAGGTACGAGTTAAGCAGGCTTGAGAGGTCTTCAGGTTCCAAAGCCTCGGTCGTAGCGGTAAAATTCACTACATCAGAGAAGAAAACTGTCAGCTTCTTTCTGTAATAATGGTCTACAGAAGCGTCACGGTCTCCACCCGCAATCGAAGCATAAAGCTGAGGAGAGAGATAATGCCGCATCTTGCTGTTGAGAGTGTTGATTGTAGCCGTTCGCTCGGTAATCTTCTGCTCCAAAGACTGGTTCATGTTCTCAATCGTAGTTATTTTTTCGTTAAGCTCGGCACGCAACTCGTTAAATGCGGCACCCAGACGTCCAATCTCGTCCTGCACAGGAATCATAACCTCGTGCGAGAGGTCGCCGCTACGGATTACGTTTACGCTGCTCAAAAGCTGCTCAATAGGGTTCAAGATTCCTGCTGAAATCTTTAACACAAGGGAAATAACAATCGCAACGATAATCGTGGCAAGTATAAAATACGCAACAAGGGCTGTAAGGAATATTTTCTGATACTCATACGACGGCATGAATATTCTCAAAAGAGCAACAGGACTTTCATTTTTGTCAAAGATTGTCTTATACTCGCTAAGCCCCGCAGAAGCAAGGCTTAATTCCTCGTAATTTTTTTCTGAGTATGCTATATTTTTGTATAGTCTTGAACTAATCGGCAGCTCGCCAGTAGAAACAACGC
Organism: uncultured Spirochaetaceae bacterium; assembly: GCA_902803735.1. GTDB lineage: Bacteria > Spirochaetota > Spirochaetia > Treponematales > Treponemataceae > Treponema_D. The sequence goes on along the minus strand of CADCRJ010000320.1, from coordinate 7,250 downwards.
TTCCGGCATCAGTATAGACCGCAATTTCGCATTCAAGATTCTTGGAAAGCTCCGCAAAAAAATCCTGATTCTCAACAAACACGAATTTTACAAGAACCGCTCCGATTATGTCATCATTGTAAAGTACAGGAACGGCAGACACATACGAAGGTGTTCTCGATGAATTTGCCGTAGTCAAGCATGGCGACGTTGATACTGTTCCCTGCAAGGCTTTTTGCACAATCTCATTCTCACCAGGAGAAAGCGGGCTTGCCTCTGTCAGCACTTGCCCTGAATCCGAGAATACAGATATATGGAACTTTGCTCCGTTAGTCTCCAAGCTCTCGATGTACTCGTTAAGTTTTGCTCCGCTCCCAAGCTCCAAACCTATCTGTACGCTTCTGTTCGCAGCGAGATTGGTAGCAAGCTCCTCCGTGGCTTCAAGCTTGTTTTTTAGGAAAATATCAGCGATTACAAGCTTGTTTCTGACTGTGGAGGTACTCTCATCAAGCGTTGAGTTGTAAAAATATACAAGTGAGAAAACACTCATCAACAAGATTATTGCTAGCGAAATAAAGAGAAAATATCGCTGAAGACGGCTTTTTATCGAAATGCGTCTATCAATTTGAATGAGATTTGTGTTATCAGTTTCTTCTGTTTTAATTGAGAAAGGCTTCATTTTTCGTCTCCTCCTAAAAGCATAAGCAGTTTTTCTTTTGGCATAAGGCACAGCAGGGTTGCAAGCTTTGGTCCCCTCTCCGTGTCAAGAATCAGCAGGTACAATGCCCTAAAAAATTCTCGCCGTTCAGCATCATCACAAACAATGCCATAAAGCGTTTGTTTTGCTTCATTTTCAGTCGTAAGCCGTTCTACGGAATTACGCAGAGTAGCAACATCTCCCCGAATATTTTCAGGCAGAGTCTTCCAGACGTTCTTATTGAAAGAACGCCTCAGCGACGGCTCCGTCTCGGTATGACCGCAATGATAGAGCCAGTAAGCAGCCGCATTGATACGCGGACGAACCGCCATATACAGCTCTTCTGGAGTGCCGTCAAAATTCACGATTTTTGACATCTGCAAAGCAGTTTTCTCCCTGTCACCGCCAGTAATTCCTAGCGAAATAGTGATTGTCTTGAACGGCACTCGCACACGAGACATTTCAACACCCTGCGTCGCAATCTGATATATGCGGCGTTCCGTCTCGGTACATTCTCCGCTCTCGATTTTCTCGCAGAAAACATCCCACTCGTGGTAAATTCTCACAATTCCGCCGTCAATATCTACAGAAAACGCTTTATTCGGCGGATTCTTGACAAGCAGCCATCTTATTATCGCAGGCTCCAGCACTTTTACAAAATTATTCGCAAGCGTCTTTTCGCCCTGAGCACGAGAAACCTTTGCAATGCCCGGCATTCCTATAAAACGATAAAGCAGCGAGAACGGAACTTTTCCACCGAAGATTTCTGTGGCAATTCTGCTTGAAACAGAGTAGCTGCCTGTGTCCGTAAGCTGATTCTCGCCAGAACTCTCAAAACAAACGCCGTCATCAGTCCAGCGGGTAGCCCAATTTATCTTCCAAGCCAGCTTGCCCCGAAAATTCTTTCCGAGCACATAGGAACCTTTTTTTCCACATTCCTTGCACTCATAGCTGACTGTATCGCTCGATTCGTCATAGCCAGTAGTGCGGGTACTGTCCTTGCCACAATGCTCGCAATAAATTTCAAGCGGGTAATAAGACTTGCATCGCTCCTGCATTTCTGGCGAGTCAAGGTCTTTTGAGTGATGCACTATGCGGAATATTTTTTCCCTGTTCTTTATTGCCTTGCGAATAAAATCCGTGTACCAGCCCGATTTGTACAAACGAGCCTGATAGTTGTAATCTGGGAAAAATCCGCAAAAATGAAGGCATTTCTCAAAATCCCTCATATAATGCTCGCCATAGGACTGAAAATTGCCGTTAAAATCAGGCACCTCATCAAGGGTCTTTCCTATGTGCTCAGCCACCTTTTCGCGAGTGGTGTAATACGGAATCTTGCAGAAATGGTCGTAATCGTCCCAATAATAGATAAGCCTTGTCTTCTTGCACCTTCGCACAAGCTCGTCAGCAACAAATGAGCTTACGGCTATCTCTCGCAGAATACCAAAGTGAATAGGCGCGGACGGGGTCATACCAGCCGCACAGACGATAGTCCCCTTATCCATTCCCTGCTCTTTGAGATAATCAAGAAGCTTGTCAACGGCTTCATCCAACCAGAAGCCCTTACTTTTCAATTCATAAATCATTTTTTAAGCACCTCCCCATAGAGCTGGTCTACAGTAGCGAGAGTGGAAAGCGGTACGTTAAATCCGATTGCAGATGCCATATCTATATTCATTGCAATTGACGGCACACCGTTGAATTCCTGTGACAGCAAACGAGGAACACGCCCATAGAATATAGAAGCAAGTTTATTTGCATTGTAAAGCCCGATTTTCTCTTCTTCCAACGATGAAACGGAAAGTAAGATTCCGTCTTTTACTCGGATGTCTCCCTCCAACGCGAACGACGGAATTCCTGCCTCCTGCAAGATTTCTACGATTTGCGGCATTATGTTGTATTCTGTAACAGCAGTAGAAGCCCCAATATACACAGCATCGCTACGAGAACAGACATCTTTTAAGGCGGCAAGATAGCGTTCTACAGTATCAGAAGCAACTGACTCCCTGACATTTGTATTTCGCTCTATCTCAAAACCGATTTTTAGAGCCATAAGCTCAACGTCATTGACGGCTCCGTACAAGCGACCGAATTCGTCATTGCCGTAGACAATACCAAGCTTCTTAAAATCAACCAAATCATGGAACAGTTTTATTTGCCTCTGGTACTGGGTCTGGTCAACACGGCAGGTCAAAAAATCACGTCCTGAATCATTAACGGAGTAGATTATGCCGGAGCCTACAGGGTCTGTAATACCATCAAGCAGCACAGGAATCGCATAGTCGTCTGTACGGGTGAAAAGCTTACCGACAACGCCACCAAAGCCTATCACAACGTCAACATCGGGCTTTTTGCTAGAGAACAGGAAGTCAGCCCTATCAGAATGCTCGCCCCACTCAACGTTCACAAAGTATTGGCGTGGGAATTCTATGTAGTTTGAGTAATCCTCTGATTCAAGATAATCATAAATCTCTGTCATTGAGGAGCAACCGCTTACATCGCATGTATGGCGAACCCAGCCAATTGTACGCAGACCGTTGATAATTCCTTTAAAGTGCTCCAAGAATTCCCAATAATTGCCACTTTCAACAACAGCAATGCGGAATTTTGAGCTATCGTTCTTTCGCTGGGGAACAAGAGTCGTCTGGAAATCAGGCGTTTCTGCGACACTAGCAGAAGCAAGCAAGGTTCCCTTCCAGTCCGTGTACAATTCGTCGGAATTAACAAGAAGGTCAAGCGGCATTTTTAAGCCGATTTTTCTTGCAGTCGCAGCATTTACGGCAAGAGAGGCAGTGCTTTCAAATTCCTGTGGCAGCAAACGCGGCTTTTGCCCCGCAAAAATGTGAGAGAGCTTAGTCGCTACCCAAATACCAGACTGTTTCATTCCGCTGCTGCTAGACAGGCTGAACAAAATACCGTCCTTTACACGGATTGTGCCTTCAAGCGAGAACGACGGCTTTTTTGCCTCCGCAAGAATCTCAACGATTTGAGGCATTATGTCGCACTCAGTAACTGCTGTGGAAGCTCCAATGTAAACGGCATCACATTCAGTCACAATCTGTCTGAGCGCGGCAAGATACAAATCCGCGGTATCATCATCGACATATTCCTTTACGTTTGTATTCCGCACAATCTCAAAGCCGCGTTCCTTTGCGACAGCCTCAACATCGTTAACGCCGCCGTAGATAATTCCGTCCTCATTGTCGCCGTAAATAATTCCAAGTTTTTTAAAGCCCACCATATCATGGAAAAGCCTTACCTGCTGACGGTATATAGACGGGTCAATCTTATTCGTAAAGAAATCTCGCCCCGAATCTTTAAGGCTCTGCGTTATGCCTGCACCATAGCAGTCCGTGACGGCGTCCGAGAGCACAGGAACAGGGTAATTCTCAATATCATAGAAAAGCTTCGCGGCTTTACCGCCGTAAGCGATTATCGCATCAAGAGGTGGAATATTGTCCGTAAATTTATTCTTGAATTCATCAATATTGTCGCCCCAATCTAAGTTCACATAGAATTCATGCGGGAATTCCACAAAGTTAGAGTATTTTTTGCTGTTCAGCCATGAAATAAGCTCATCACAATGAGCAAGATTAGACGGAACCATTATAGAATTTGCCCAGCCAATATCTGAGATTCCTTCTACCAAGCCTTTTAGGTTATCAAAAAATTCCCAGTAATCGCCAGAAATAACAACACCAACACGGAACTTCTTGTTTCCTTCTTTTTCAAAGGCAGGAACAGGAATAGAATAATTACGTTCGTCAGTCTGAGGCAAACTCTTACCTTTCTGAGACAGATTTTTAACTACCCATGCGTCCTCTTTTTGTGCTCCCTTCCAATAATTTGAGGATTTTAGCCCCATAGTACAACCAGAGCAGATTACAGAAAAAAGAATAGCCGTTGCACCAAGAAAAAAAGAGACGAGTTTTTTATATGCCTTTCTAGTTCTCATTTTTTTTCTCCCATCTTCCATTACGACCAAACAGAACAAAAAGAACCGCCCCAGCAAGAGAATATGCACCGATTACGCACATACTCATGTTAAAACCGCTTGTAGCGATAATCACGCTTGTTACGGCAGGAACAAAGACCGAAAGCACTTTCTCAATGACCTTGTAACTCTGCAAAAGGTTCTCTTCCGAGATTCCTTTTACGGAACCTGATTCTAGATAAAGCTCCTCGATGGAATCGATAAAAAGGTTGTCAATGCCCATAGCCACCATAAGCACAAGGAACAATAAGAAGCCTCCATTCATCATGCCAAAGAGTACCAGAGCGGCACCCGCACTAAGCCCGCCGACGGCAATGAGAAGCTTGTCGTTCTTAACCTTGTCTGCAAGTCGGCTTACAGAAGCAGCAGCAAGGCTTACAACGCTGAAGATACCGAGTATTCGTCCGATATTGCCCTGAGAGAGCGAGAGCGTACTGCTCATGTAAATAGGGAGCAGGAACTGGAACAGACCCCAGTAAATTATCTGGAACGGAATATTCACGAACAAAATATATGTCAGTACGTGCCGCGAGAAGAATATGCGGACAAAATCCTTTGCAGAGACGCTTCTCTTTTCGTTGCTCTCCTCCGCAGAATAAGTTTTTTCTGGCAGAGAGAAAAACGCGAACAGCAAAAAAATCGCGGCAAAAACGACAGAGACAAAGATTCCCGCCGCATACCCGAATTTATTGACTATAACACCACCAACAGGAATAGACGCTATTGAAGCCGCCGCAAAAGCCGCTGCATTCGTTCCAAAGCCAGCCCCTCTCGTTCGGTTGCTCGTAAATTCAATAACGAGGGACGATGTCGAAAGCAGGATTCCGCCAAAACCAAAGCCGCAGATAAGACGCGCTATAGCAAAAATAGTGATGTTCTGGCTCATAACAGTAAGAACAGAGCCAAGAATGAACACAATGCCCATCAAAAGGTATCTTCTTCGAACCGAGACATGACGTAATCCAAAAAGCGTCACGAACATTGCCACCATAATACCGAACATATACGTACTTATAGGAAGACTTTCCGCTGTCGTGGCAGAAAGTCCGAATGGAATTACGCCCGAACGGTTAAGCACGTCCTGAATATACAACGGTATGAACGAAAGGGTCTCATACGCCGCAAACATAAAGACAAATGTACTTATCTGGATAAGCCTCAGGGCTGTAATTTCCTGCATATCGTTCATCGTTGCAGGAGGAGTCAGAACGTCTCGCTTTCTTATTTGGAACGCAAAGAAATTTTTCAATATTATTGCAAAAATAAGAGCTACAATGATAACCGTCGCAGAGTCGAGAGCCATATCAAAAAGAATCTGCCTGATAAGATGGCGGTTAATACAAAGCGCAAGATTGAACGGCTTGCCCCCGTTCTCAAGCTCCATCACAGTCATATCAGGACTTGAAGGGTCTATGCACTCACGAAGTTCCGAGTCGTTAGAAACAGCTTGATAACATACCGTCATCTCATGGTCAGTAATGAAAATGCCCGAACATTGTATATTACCAGCAATTCTGTTCTGCAAGTACTCCTCAACGCCAGACATTTCATCGAGCGGCAAATAAGCTACAGTATCTTTGATTGCAGACGAAACAGCCGTAGCAAGCTTTGCCATGTTCGTATTAAAAATATCAGTAAGGGCATTGTTGTACTGTCTGTAATTCTGCGCCGAGAACACAAGCTGGGAACAAAGCAGCAGCAGCGTGGAGAAAATTCGTTCCGAGCGAGCGGTCTTCATATAAAGGGCTACAAAAATACAATAAACAGTAAAAACAACAATAAACAGCGATATTGCAAATTTAATAATCTGCTTTATATACTCCGTTATAAAAGAAGCTACGGCTCTCTGCGAGAATTCAATCAGCAAAGTTCCTGTAAATTCCGTCTCGTGAGTGTAAAGCGGCATACAAATAAACCATGAATCCAAAAATCGGACGGTAAAGGATTTTTGCTCGCTGTCTGCAGGCGCACAGTCAAACGGAATCATATTCTTATTCATCACGTTTCGTGTCGAGTAAAGGATTTTTCCAGTCTTATCTGCAATATAAAGCTGCTCAATGCCAGAGCTGTCCATAACAGTCTCTGCAAAGAGCGAGTCAACAACATCGTTCAGAAGATAGATTTTTTTTCCTATGTTCAGGGAAGACTCCACGCGGCTTTTTATGTGCTCCCCGCTGATGCTGTAACGGGAAACAAGTGCATCCCTGTACACGTTCTCAAAGCCAGAAAGCCCCAGTATACCGTTAACGCACATCGCAATAACAAATATTAGCGCGAAAACTGGTATATTGATTGCTTTGCTTATTGCCTGTTTATCTGCCATATAAGCCCCTACAATAAGATTTTAGTACTCCAATTACTGTGTAATCTGAACAGGAATATAGCGGTTCATCATAACAAAGGACGCAGAGGCATAATTCAGCTCAAACGGAATTGTGCCTCCTGCTTGATAATTCTCGCTAGAATCCGTAACGTCAACAACCGTAAAATCAAACGTCTGCCCAGCAAAATGAAGGGCAGAATCCAATGCCCTTAAATCTTCCGAACGGGCAGCAAGTATGCCAAAATCAAGGACAGCAC
>CADCRJ010000319.1 GCA_902803735.1 uncultured Spirochaetaceae bacterium | reverse complement strand
TTCCAGTCTGGCGCATGATGTAGAATGGAAGCGCACAGTCCATGTCTCCTGAGCGAGTTCCCATTACGAGACCTTCGAGCGGTGTGATGCCCATTGATGTATCGTAGCAGCAGCCGTTCTTAACAGCACACATTGAAGCACCGTTACCAACATGAGCGATGATAACGTTTGTGTCTTTTGGAGCTTTGTGGAGCAATACAGAAGCGCGTTTTGCAGTGTACAGGAATGAAGTTCCGTGGAATCCGTAGCGGCGTGCACCGTATTTTTCATACCATTCTTTTGGAATTGCATAGCGGAAGCTTGACTCTGGCATTGTCTGGTGCCAAGCTGTGTCCATTACTGCAACGTGAGGAACGTTTGGAAGAACCTTCTGAGCAGCCTCGATACCCATGATGTTAGCTGGCATGTGAAGTGGTCCAAGACCGATAACTGAGCGGAATGTGTCCAAAACTTCTGGAGTAACTTTTACAGACTTAGTGAATTTGTCGCCGCCGTGAAGAACGCGATGTCCAACAGCACCAATTACGCTCATGTCAGAGATAACGCCGTGGTCTTTGTCTGTGATTGCGTTAAGGATAAGCTCGATAGCTTCTTTGTGAGTTGGACAAGGGCTTTCGAGAACGAATTTGTCTTTTCCCTTTGGTTTGTGTGTGATTACAGAGCCGTCCTGTGTAACACGCTCTACAACACCAGTAGCCAAAACATCTTTGTTGTCCCAGTCATAAACCTGATATTTTGCGGAAGAAGAACCGCAGTTCAAAGTAAGAATAACCATGATTTTCCTCTAAAAAATAAATGTAGGGTTCATTTAGAGCATTAGACCCAAAAAGCTGTCTTCAAACACTGACAGAGTTTTGAAATTGGCTTTATTATTGGTCAGTTCTAATTTTTCCTTCATTAAAATTATATTCTTATCAAAAAGAATTATCAATCCTTAGAAAATCCTTGAACAAAGTGCTCTTCTCATATAAGATAAAAGTATTAGATTGACATTTTTAACGATTTTGTCAGAATAAATTCTGGCGAGGAGAAATCATGGCTAAAAAATACGCATTTTTGTTCCCTGGACAGGGTGCTCAAGCACCGGGAATGGTTAAGGATGTTGCAGAGAATTCTGCTTCTGCAAAAAAAGTTATTGATGATGTTTCTTCCATTATAAATGTGGATATGGCAAAATTGATGTGGAAAAGCGACGCTGCGGAACTTTCTCGCTCTGATAATTCGCAGATTGCTATTACAACTGCATCTTTGGCTATCATGGCAGCCCTCAAGGATAAGGGCATTGAGCCTAGTGCTGCAATGGGATTCAGCTTGGGCGAGTTCCCTGCTTTGTATGCGGCAGGCGTTCTTGGTTTTGAGGATGTAATCAAAGTTGTACGTCAGCGTGGTCTTATCATGCAGAAAGTTTGTGAGGAGATTGCCGCTGAAAATGCTGGTCATGCACCTGGAATGAGCGCAATTCTTGGACTCGCTCCTGAAAAGGTTGTAGAAATCGCTTCTGGTATAAAGGACGCTTACGCAGCAAACATGAACAGCGTAAAGCAGACTGTTATTTCAGGAACTTTTGATGCTCTTGCACAGGCTGAGGAAGCCGCAAAAGCTGCTGGAGCACGTCGTGCAGTAAGACTTGCTGTTGCAGGTCCATTCCATTCTCCACTTATGCAGAAAGCAGCAGATGAATTTGAGAAGGTTCTTGCTGACGTTACTTTCAATGACCCAAAAATCCACTTGTTCTCAAATGTAACAGGAAAAGAAGTTTTGAAGGGTGCTGAGGCAAAATCAAGTGCAGTTCTTCACCTTACACATCCTGTTCTTTGGACTGACGAGGAAGCTGTTCTTGCAAACATTATCAGCGTTGAGGGCGGAGCAGATGCTTGGAGCGTAATTGAGCCAGGTCCTTGAAAAGTTCTTTCTGGTTTGTGGGGACAGACTGAGTTTGGTGCAACAATGGCTTGTACACCAGTAAACACAGCAGAGAGCATTAACGCTCTTTAATTAGGAGAAAATTATGTTGTTGCAGAATAAAAAAGCACTTGTTACAGGTTCTAGCCGTGGTATTGGCCGCGGTATCGTTGAAGCCTTTTTGAAGAACGGAGCTGAGGTTTGGGGCTTGTGCTCAAAACCTAGTGCCGCAAAAGAAGATTTGGAAAAGCTTGCTGCAGAGAATGGTGTTGCTTTCCACGAGATTTATGCTGATGTCGGAAACGCTGAGAATGTCACAGAGGTCGTAAAGGCAGCACTCGCTGAGGCCGGCACATTCGATGTTCTCGTAAACAATGCCGGAATCACACGCGACGGTCTTTCTTTCCGCATGAAGAAAGAGGACTGGGACGATGTTCTTCGCATCAACCTTACAAGCGTGTTCCTTATCAGCCAGATTGTTTCAAGCAACATGATTCGTGCAAAAGATAAATCTTGTTCAATCATCAACATGGCTAGTATCGTCGGTCTTCACGGACAGGGCGGTCAGGTTAACTATGCGGCTTCTAAGGGCGGAATCATCGCTTACACAAAGGCTCTCGCAAAAGAAGTCGGAAGCCGTGGCGTTCGCGTAAATGCAATCGCACCGGGCTTCATCGAGACTGACATGACTGCCGTTCTCAAAGACGACATGAAAGCTCAGTGGGTTGAAGGTTTGCC
>CADCRJ010000318.1 GCA_902803735.1 uncultured Spirochaetaceae bacterium | reverse complement strand
TTTCTTGGTGGATGCCTTGCTGGGCTTTGCACTACGTTTTTGTACACAAAGCTCCGTATTCCTGATTTGCTCGCCGGAATCCTTGTGATGACGATGCTTTATTCTGTGAATCTGAGAATAATGTCTAACCGTGCAAATGTTTCGTTTTTGCGGATTGACACCCTGTTTTCTCGTATTCAGGATATTTTTGCAGAGCAATATCCATCATTGCCGCTTGATACAGGAATCCTATTATTTCTTGTCATATTCATCGTAATCTTCAAATTTCTTCTTGACTCGTTCTTTCATACAGATTTGGGACTTACGATGGGCGCGCTTGGTTCTAACGAGCAGATGATAATCTCGCAGGGCGTGAATCCTCAGATTGTACGGGGAATTGGCGTTTGTGTTGGTGACGGACTTGCAGCTCTTTCAGGAGCTTTTGCAGCAATGTATAACGGCTTTGCGGATGTCGGAAGCGGAACTGGCGTTATCGTTAGTGGTCTTGCATCCCTTATGATTGGCGAGTTTATGATCCGTTCTAACAAGATTCAGTACCAGACATTGAGAGTCCTTATAGGCTCTGTATTCTACCGTATGCTTATGCTGCTTGCCCGCCGTTATGGTCATTATGTGCATCTTACTCCAAACGACCTTAAGCTCATTACAGGTCTTTTGATTGTAATCTGTCTTATCATTGCGAACATGAAGGGTAAGGCTGATTTTAAGAAGCATCTTCAGAGACCTTCAAAAGGAGCTGCAAAATGATTAGGCTTGAGAATATTGGAATTACATTTCATGCAGGAACTCCTGACGAGAATACTGCTTTGAAGAACATAAACCTGACCATAAATAAAGGTGATTTTATTACAGTAATCGGCTCGAACGGAGCTGGAAAGACAACTCTTTATAATCTGATTTCTGGTACCCTAAAGCCGACTCAGGGAAAAATTTTCCTGCAAAGCGATAATGATTCTGAGAAAGAGATTACTACCGATGCCGAATACAAGCGGGCTGCATATATCGGGCGAATTTTCCAGAATCCTCTTTTGGGAACAGCTGGAAAAATGTCTCTTGAAGACAATATGGTTATTTGTAGCAAAAAAGGCTGGAAAGGCTTGAGAATCAGCCTTAATAAAAAAATGCGTGAGGATTTTAAGAATCAGCTTAAAGTGCTGAATATGGGGCTTGAAAATCGTCTTAACGACAATGTGGAGCAGTTTTCTGGCGGTCAGAGACAGGCACTCACGCTTTTGATGGCTGTTATGTCTAAGCCAGCTCTTTTGCTTTTGGATGAGCATACTGCCGCCCTTGACCCGACTAATGCGGCTCTTATAATGGAGCTTACGCGTAAATTTGCAGAAGAGTACAATCTTACAGTAATGATGGTAACTCACAATATGCAGCATGCATTAGATTATGGTAACCGTCTTTTGATGATGGACGGTGGCGAAATAATCTATGATGTGCGGGGCGAAGAAAAGCAACAGCTTACCCTTGAAGACCTTGCTGAACGCTTCAAGCAGATTAAGAAACATAACATGACAAACGACCAGATGGTTTTGCAGTAAACAACCAAATTTGTTGCACAGACTTTGCTTTTGCTTAGTCTGTGATAACAACTAGGTTGAAAATTCTTGCTTTTTGACAATTATCCTATATCATTTAAGCATGATGGTTTTAAAAAGCGGAACATATAAACTTCAAACTATTTTATTCTCTTGTGCATTTTTCATTTTTATTGTTTTTTGTTCTTTTATGCTTGTTGTCTTTGGCTCTCGACGGTCTTTTGACCAAGCCGAAGGCAGACAGCTATCTCAGCTTGCAAAAACAAAGGTTCTTACATTTGAAAGTGATTTGAACAGTCAGATTGCTCTTGTGTTGCAGATGACCCGCTCGCCTGCTGTAAAGCGGTATATGACAACTCCAGCCGCTCAGGGAATGCTAGAAAATGCGATAGAGGACTTCAAGTCCTATCAAAATTCATTTCTTAGTAAAAGCTCTTTTTGGGTAAACGATAAAGATCTTTTGTTTTACTCTAACTGTGAGCCTGTATACAAGATAGACCCGTCAGATGAGTCGCAGTATTGGTATCGCATGACACTTTTGGGTGAGACAGACTATAATTTTAACATAAATTATAATAGTCAGCTAAAAACAACTAATCTTTGGATAAATGCGGTTGTAAAAAACGATTTTTCTGTTCCTGTTGGAATTGCTGGGACGGGAATTCCTTTGGATGGTTTCTTTGACTCCCTGTTTGCTGATTTGGAAAACGACATTACGATGTTCTTCTTCAATGACAAGCTGGAGGTGACAGGAACAACGGACAAGCAAGTTCTGGAGAATAAAACATCTGTAACAGCATTTTTGCCAGAGTTAAATGATTTTCAGACATTGCTATTGACGGACAGTTCAATTACGATTCCTGCAAAAAAAGGAATTTATGTTGTTTATAATGTTCCATCAGTTGGCTGGCATCTCGTTATTTTTAAGCCGTATTCATTTGGATATATATTTTCCAGCATTCTTACGGGTGTAGCGATTTTCTTGGTTATTGTTACGGCGTTTATAATCATAGTCTTTAATTCGTTTATTTTACGTATTCTATCATCTGTATCAAAGGTTGTCTCGCAGACAAAAGTTGAGGCATCTACACAGACTGAAATCATTAAAAACGTAAAAGATACTGTTATGTCAAATCTTGGTTCAATTGATGCTCTTGGAAATCTGATGAGCAAGCAGGCTGGAACGATTTCGACATCTCAAAAGCATATATCCGAATTGATTGAACAGATAACTGCGATGAATGCTCTTAGGGTGGACTCAATTCAGAGTACGAAGAGTCTGGAAGACAGCTCTCAGAATGGTGCCGCACATCTTGAAGAGATGCAGATGCAGATTGATAACTTGACTAGTTGTGCTGAAAAGCTTAACAGTGCAAATGATTTGATTGCAGCTGTCACAGACCAGACGGCACTTGTTGCTATAAATGCTGCTATAGAAGCGGCTCACGCGGGCAATCAGGGGGCTGGCTTTGCTGTCGTTGCAAAAGAAATCAGAAAACTCGCGGAAAAGAGTAGGGCTCAGGAGCAGGATGTTTCCGCTGTAATAGAAGAAATGTCCGAGATGGTCACTTCTATGGCAAATTGTGTGACTAGCGTTGAAAGTGCTTTTGAGGAGATTGTTGATAATTGTTCCAAGGTGGGGCTTAATTTTTCACAAATGTCATCTTCTATTGAGTTACAAGGAAAAATTGGTCAGAGTGTTGGTACTAATCTTGATGAGATTATTAATAGTGTTCAGCAAACTTCAAGCCAATTTTCTAAGATGCGGGGCGAGAACGAAGACATTTCACATAAAATCACTACGGCTGATGCTAGTGCAAAATCTCTGGTCAGTTCAGCTGAGAAAGTGATGAAAAAGCTTAGCTAGAAAAAACGCGAGTTTCAGAAGCGATGCTTCTAAAAACTCGCGGCATTTAATTTGCTTATTATTGACGCGGCATCCCTGCCGCTATCTCTTAGTCAAAAAATCCGTCGCAGAAATTACCTCCTGTAATTTCTGCTAACGAGTTTTGAACA
>CADCRJ010000317.1 GCA_902803735.1 uncultured Spirochaetaceae bacterium | reverse complement strand
TTTTTTAGAAGCAACGCTTCCATATTTTTTGTGAACAATTTCAAAGCGACGAATGTCGCGTACTACCACTTTCTTGCATCGCCCTAAAGTTTAATAACAAATATAAAGCAAGCTCGACTTGCTTTATATTTGTTTCCTATTTATTTAATGCTTCTTCGTCCTGACCCGAAAGTTCAATTTATTTTATAATCGAGCCTGACTCGATTATAAAATATTCAAGTATTAAAAACATACACTGTCTGTAAATTCAACAGAACTAAAACATTTCCAGGTTTCATTTTCTTCATAAAGCCAAAGAACAATATTTTTATTGTTCTTTCTGCCAGATAAAACTCTGATTGTTTTACCATAATAATTTTCATTTATTTATCTCCTTTAATCGATTACGTATATATTATTTATACTCATTTTGCTGTACTTGCTGAGTGCATACATATCAACAGTGTAGTTTTGGCTTTGAATTTTGGTTATGCTTTATTTCTTCTGGAGAGAAAATCTATATATTTGTTGTCAATTTCGTAGAAAAGTAACTTGTCCATAAATAAAAACGAGGCCGTAAGAAAACTTACGACCTCCGTATAACACTCGCGATTAAAGGCGCGATTTCCTTATAGCAATAATATACTACCAATAGAATGCTACTGTCAAGATAACAGTCTACGAATTATGAGCTTTGCATTATGCTACAGTTTTATCTTCCAAAAGTAGTTGCATTCCTTGTTCAATCTTATCCCGAGTTATTTTTTCTCGTTTAGAAAGAACTGACTGTACTTCTGCATTTATAAAGGCATCAGCGTAATCCTTTGGAGTTCCAGACTGGTACATTGCTTGCAAGACCTTTGACATCTCAGGATTTCCGATAGTTGCAGAAACGATTTCATCAAATTCTTCTTTATTGAATGAATAGAGCATTACAATGTTGAGAAATTCTTCTCTCATAATCTTGAACATTACAACAGCATCATCTTCAATGAAGTTATCCATGATTTTCTTTGCAACAAAACTTCCGACGACACCGCCAATCATACTGCCAACAACAGGAATCGGGATTGCCGTTCCTATCGCAGCACCGACAAGACCTGCTGTATTTACTGTTGAGTTTTTGATAAGCTGCTTGCCCGATATTTTTCCCTGCAGAGCCTTGCATACATCTGGGCCATAAACAACGGCTACGGTTACAGCGCCGCCTATAACTTGTCGCCCATTTATTTTATCAAGTTTTACAGCTTTGCCCAGCTTTGATTTTGCAAGGCTGCTCGAACTGATTTTTCCTGCAACTTTTTCAGCCCCTGTGAAAATCGGATTCTTTACATAACCGAAACTTTTTACAACCTGCTTTCCTGGCTCACCGACCATAATCTTGGGAGCAAAAATATTAATGATTTTATCTCTTGAAAGTTGCATGGTAAGAGTGTAGATAGCAGCACTTTTTCCCATGACTTTTAAGCCTGAGAGTGTACTTTGTTTTGCAGCTTCTTTTATATCCTGTCCATGCCAAACCGCACTTGCAAATGAAAGAGCAAAAGTAATACCTGCTCCTGGAAGAGAGCATACAATACCTTGTGAAATATCTACAGCAATACCTTCGATTGAACCGGCAAGCGCAATATTATTAGCCTGTGTATAAGTAAAATGTCCTTTTCTGACATAATTCTTTGCGTTTTCAGGATTTGTTTCACCCGGAACTTGACCAGTTTTTATTCTCTTCTGCATTTCCTGCACAGCCTGATTGTACTGGTCACGAGGAACTTCAATCTGCATCATTGTACCGTCATCATTCAGATACAATGCTTGTTTATGCTCAAAAACCGCACCGATTGATTCTGACGCACTTTTATAATACTTTGTTTGAATATTAACACCGTTTACATTCCTGTCAGCACCATGCAATTTTTGATGTCCGTTTTCCAAATCTTGAGCTAAATTCTCAACCTTGTTACCTGTCAATCTGTCAATGGCATTGTTTCCATATTCAGCTGCATAACCACCACCACGAGCACCGTTCATAAGATTCTTTACTTCGTCATTGTAAATATGTGCGTTCTGGGCTAGTCCTGCACCAAGACCGCCTATTTCCGCTGCCTTTGAAATATCTGAAACACGCTGTTTTGTGTCAAAATTTTTCTGAGCAGAATCGACTGCATTCTCTTCATAGGATTCAAATGCCTCGCCGAGTTCCGTTGAGACTTTTTCCTGTGCCATAGCCAACGAAAAATCGTTCATCTCCTTCAGTTTTTCTGAAAGAATGTCTAAATCCACAGATGAGGAATTCTTATTGAGTGATATTACTTTTGGTTCACCAGAGAGCAAGCCGTAATCAAAAGTATAATCGCTTTCATCAGAGTAAATATTCCAGAGACCTTCTATCGGAATTTCAATGTCATCTTTGTCTTTCTCTGAGATATAGACGCTTTTTGTCGTTACGAGAGTACCGTATTCACGAAGTTCATTCTCATCAGAACTCATTTTTGGTGAAAAATATACAGGCTCTTCATCATCAAGATTCTTTCCAAAATACGAAATGAATGCTGTTGCCCGACCATAAGGCATTTCATCGATAGTGAATTTATTCTTGTTTTTATCATTCTCAGCAAAATTTACACTTGCAGCAATAAGCTTCTCTTCTATTTCGGCTTCTGAGATTTCTGAAACTTCTTTTAAAGTCCATTTTCTCCATTCTGTGTAATGCTCATAAATAGCTTGATTTTCTTTTTTCCATTTCGAAATTTTTACAAGAGAATAAATGAACGCACCTAAAACATAGATTGCCCCCAATAAGTATAAGCAGTATGCAGAATCTTCTTCAATTTTAACAATTGAAGGTAATGCACAGAAGAAAAGTCCTTCAAGAGTCAGAAAGCAAGACATCGCAATTGTTTCATTACGTGTTTTCTTTTTAGGGGCAAAGAAAGATTTACAATTTATGAATTTTTCTTTTTTGGAATACGGAATATGCACCGCGCATAAATATATAAAAGAAGGTAAGCTACAAAGGCTAAGCAAATAATAGGCAAAACTTTGGATATGAAGCAGCTTTGTAAGACCGTAAAAAATTTTTGTACAAAGAATTGCAGGTCCTGAAATTGCAAGGTAAATTAGTCCGAAAATCAATCCGAAAATACTTTTCAGAAGTTTTAATACAAAACCACCAACTTTTTTTATAATTGTAAACG
>CADCRJ010000316.1 GCA_902803735.1 uncultured Spirochaetaceae bacterium | reverse complement strand
GAACTGGATTCCGCGTGTTGAAACTGTGACTACTATTCCCGTAACGAGAATGAGTGCGATTGTTGGGATGCCCCACACCACATCATCAATGGCGTTTAAAACATTATTGATGTTGTTTAAAATAGTTGAGAACATTTTGTTCCCCTTTTTAAAATAAAATAGAGTTTGCATCTATGCCCTATAGCATTCAGCAAACTCTCCAAAGAGAAGGAATGGAACTTTTTAACTGCCCTGTCCTTTGTACCTGAGATATCGGTTTGAATAACCTTAACCCTTCGGCGTCCTGTTTTTCACAGGAACTCTCCAGAGAATCAACATCACAAACACGTCGTAATGCTGACATTCTGATAATACTAAAAAATAGTAGTTTTTGGCAAGTAGTAAAAAATATTTAAGGTCAAATTTTAAGTTTCAAGATCTACTTTCATCAGCTCATTTAATAGAAGAAAAATATATCCATATCCTCACTTGTATAGTAGTCATTTTATTTTTTTGACCTTATCATAAAAGCCCTCATTTCCTTTTAAATAAAATACATTATGAAAAATTATCAATAATAATTTGTTAAAACAAAAAAATTATTTTCCACATATTCAAATTCTATGCATCAAGAATTACGCAGATTCTAGAAAAGAAAGCGGTTTTATGCAGTATTTACAATAATGTTATTATTTCGTGCAGTAAAAAAACAAATTACAGAAAATATCCTTGACAAACTGCTATATCAGAAATAAAGTATAAATACGGCAACCGATTGCCTGAAAAAAAGTTTTTTTTAATCCTTTAGGAGGAGCTATGAAAAAAAGCAGTATAGTATTAGGATCTATGCTATGTGCAGCTTCACTACTTGCTATGTCTTGTGGTGATTCATCGAAAGGAAAGACTACAGGTGCTAAACAAGATGCTAGCAAGAACTTGGTAGTATGGTCTTTCACAGATGAGTTGGAGGGTATGATTAACAACTACTACAAACCAGCTCATTCTGACATTACAGTTGAGTACTCAATGACTCCAACTGACCAGTTCCCAAACAAACTCGACCCAGTTCTTCAGAGTGGCTCTGGTGCACCAGACGTTTTCGCTCTTGAGAATGCTTTCGTAAAAAAGTATATCGACGAAGCTGAAGATCTTCTTCTCCCACTCGATGACGTTTATGAAGAAGTAAAATCAAAGATGGCTGACTATCCAATGAAAATAGGTAGCCACAATGGTCACGTTTATGCTATGGCATGGCAGGTTTGTCCAGGTGCTTTGTTCTACCGCAGAAGCCTTGCAAAAGCATATCTCGGAACAGACGATCCAGTTGAAGTTCAGAAATACGTAAAAGATTTGGATACTTTCGTTGAGACAGCAAAACTCTTGAAAGACAAATCAAACGGAAAATGTGACATCATCTCTTCTACAGGTGATATGTTCATGCCTTACAAAGGTGCTCGCAAACAGCCATGGGTAGTAAATGACAAACTCGTTATTGACCCAGCTATGGACAAATTCATGGATATGTGCAAAACACTCCATGACAACAACCTCGAAGGACGCGTTGGTCAGTGGTCAGAAGGTTGGTTCGCTGGTATGAAAGGTACCCTCAAAGATGAGAAAGGAAACCCAATCGAAGTATTCTGCTATCTTCTCCCAACATGGGGTCTCCACTACGTTCTCAAACAGAACGCTCCAGATACAACTGGTGACTGGGCTATGTGTGCAGGTCCTGCTAACTACTACTGGGGTGGTACATGGGTAGCTGCTTACAAGAATACTAAGAATCCAAACGCTGCAAAAGAGATGATTAAGTATCTTACAACTGATGATGACTTCCTCACAGCTTATGCAAAAGCTTCTGGAGATACAGTTGGTAACTTGAACGTTCAGAACGCACTCAAAGACAACTTCTCTGATCCATACCTCGCTGGACAGAATCACTACAAAGAATTCTGCGAAATGGCTAAAGGTATCGACGGAAGCTTGATTCAGGGTAGCGACCAGCAGATCGAAGCATTGTTCAACGAAGCTGTTACAGCTTACGCTAACGGAGAGAAAACAAAAGATCAGGCTCTGAAAGATTTCAAAGATCAGGTCTCTTCAACAATGGGTTACTAATATATAAACAAATAAATAATTAGCACCATAAAAGGGAGGGGCTGTCTAAAAAGACTAAAATTTAATTTTTGTACTTTTTAGGCAACCCCTTTTTTAACGAGGAGAAAAAAGTATTATGATAAATAAAACAAGCGCCCAAAAGAAATTACAAGTATACGGGTATTTGTTCACTCTTCCATTTGTCATTGTGTTCCTAATTTTCAACTTATGGCCGACAATCTATACATTCATGCTTTCTCTCGGAGATTTGCGCGGTCTGAAATCTAGTTTCCATATCGTTGGATTCGTTAATTTCGCAAAATTGGTACAGGACCGCTATTTCTGGGGTGCTGTCGGAAACACATTCATCATCTGGGGATTGAACTTCGCACCTCAGCTTGGACTCGCATTGTTGTTCGCAGTCTGGCTTACAAACGTAAAGCTCAGAATTCACGGAAAAAATCAGTTCCGAGCACTTTTCTATATGCCAAACTTGCTCACGGCAACATCTGTAGCAATTTTGTTCCGCAGTTTGTTTGCATATCCAATTGGACCAGTAAATCAGATGCTTATGAGCATCGGTGTCGTTCCAGAAGCATTCCAGTTCTTCCGAAGCATTCCTGCATCACGACTGATTGTTGCTTTCATACAGTGGTGGATGTGGTGTGGTCAGACACTCATTCTCCTTATGGCTGCTATAACAAGTATCTCACCTTCAATGTATGAGTCTGCTGTTATCGACGGTGCAAACGAATGGCAGTGCACATGGAAAATTACAGTTCCAATGCTCAGACCAATGATGTTCTACTTGCTTATTACATCTATGGTTGGTGGTATGCAGATGTTTGATATTCCGTTCCTTCTTACTGATATGCACGGTGGACCTGACTATAAGATCAGAACTTCAGCCGTTTATATGTACAACATTGCATTCCAGGGAAGAAACGACTACTCTTACGCAGCTGCAATCTCAATCGGTATGTTCATCATAACCATTATTCTTGCAGTACTGATTAATTACATCACAAAAGAACGTACTCCAAAATCAAGACTCGGAGGCACTAAATGACAAAGAACTATCAGACCGAAAAAACTATACAGACATGTATAATATACGTTTTTATGGTTATCTTTGCGCTCATTGCAGTTGTACCTATTTGGCTCATGCTTGTAAACGCAACACGCTCAACAGCTCAGATCAATGAAGGAATCACATTAATTCCGAGCGTATACGCATTTTCAAACTGGAAAATCCTTACTGGACGTGGTTTTAAGCTTGCAGTTGGATTTAAGAACAGCCTTACAATTTCCCTCTTGGGAACAGCTTTGTGCGTTTACTTCTCTGCTTTGGTAGCTTATGGTATTCATATCTATAATTTCAAAGGAAAGAAAATCCTTTGGAATCTTATTATGATGCTCATCATGCTCCCAGCATCGCTCTCATTCATCGGTTTCGTTCAGTTCATGTCAAAGCTCCATTTGACGAACAGCTTTATTCCGCTCATTATTCCAAGCATTGCTTCTGCTGGTACTGTTCTCTTTATGAAGCAGTATCTCGAATCAATCCTTTCAATCGAGCTGATTGAGGCTTCTCGTATTGACGGTGCAAAAGAGTTCATGATTTTCAACCAGATTGTTCTTCCAGTAATCAAACCAGCTATGGCTACACAGGCTATTTTTGCTTTTGTTGGTTCTTGGAACAACTTCATGACACCTTTCGTTTTGCTCTCAAGTACAGAAAAATACACACTCCCGATGCTCGTTCAGATGCTTCGTGGTGATATTTATCGTACTGAATACGGTGGAATTTATCTTGGTATCGCAGTTTCACTCGTACCAATCATTATATTCTACATCTTTATGTCACGTTACATTATCAGCGGTCTGACAATGGGTTCTGTAAAAGAGTAACCAAAAACTTATTCATCGCCACGGCTGCAAAGAAGGAAATATTAAGGAGACCATCATGGCAAACAAAAGCACAGTTCGTGTTATTAACCCTATTCTTCCAGGATTTCATCCTGATCCATCTATATGTATGGCAAACGGAGAATATTACATTGCTAACTCCACCTTTGAGTGGTACCCTGGCGTTGAAATAAGCAGATCAAAAGATTTAGTACATTGGGATTCAGTTCCATCACCTTTGTCAGAGAAAAGACTTCTTGACATGAACGGAGAAAAATACTCATGTGGTATTTGGGCTCCTTGCTTGTCCTACTCAGACGGGTTGTTTTGGCTGATTTATACAAATGTACGTAACTGGAACGTGGGCACACATAAAGATTGTCCTAATTTTCTGACCACTGCACCTTCTATCGAAGGTCCTTGGTCAGACCCAATTTTCTTGAACGCAAGCGGTTTTGACGCTTCAATGTTCCATGACGATGACGGAAGACATTGGTACATCAATATGGAGTGGGACTACAGAAAAGACGGTCCTCGCCAGTTTTCTGGAATCGTAATGAGGGAATACGACCCTAAAACAAAACAGCTCGGCAAGGAACGCCACAAAATATTCCTTGGCTCAGACATTGGAATGGTAGAAGGTCCGCACCTCTACAAAAGAAACGGCTGGTATTACATTGCAGCCGCTGAAGGCGGAACAGATTACAAACACGCGTTGAGTGTTGGACGCTCACGCTCATTGACAGGTCCTTATGAGTTGCATCCGCACAACCCATTGATTTCATCATATGGACATGAAGAGATTAAGCTCCAGAAAGCAGG
>CADCRJ010000315.1 GCA_902803735.1 uncultured Spirochaetaceae bacterium | reverse complement strand
CGGAAGCCCGCCGAACCGAGAAGAGCAGACACGCTTTTCAAACGGCTGCGAATCGTCCGCTGGCGTGGGCTTTATGAGAACCGTATCCTTGCCTGTGCTGTCGTGGATGTAGCGCAAAAGCCGCTTCGCCTGCTCCTCGGTATAGTGCGGGGCTGGCTGTAATTTTGGCTTGACTTCTGCATGTACTTGAGAATCAACCTCTGGCTTTGGCTGCTGAGAAGCACCCTGCGGATGTTTCGGCACTTTTATCGTGAAAAAGCCAGCTTGCCTTGTTTCGTATTCGCCATCGTCTTCTTGGCTTGCTTCATCTTTAGACTTAAAGAAATCCATCATACTCATAAAATCGTCCACCATTTTCTGCGATTTTTCCTTTTCGATGTTTTCTTGCTTTTCTTCTTTCCTTTTGATTGTGTTCAGAATCGCAAAAATACCAACAATTATCACAATAGGGTTTGGCTTAATCCAAACGCCAACACTTACTAGGATTATTATCAATACAATCGTGAGTATCTTCCTCATATTTCCTCCGTATTAAATAGTACGTCCAGTCTTAATCCTAACCTTGCTAAGTTTCTCTATAGCTCTCTCAAGGAACTCCACGGCACTTTCAAGAAAAATCTGCCTGTCCTTGCTAAGCGTCGCGCCGCTCTGCAAAAAAGCCTCTATCTCTGCTTTCATCTCAACCGCGTCATCGCGAAGCTCAAATTGCCCAAGCCTGCGTTTGTCAATTTTTTTGGGAATAACAAAAATAGCTGCAAATGCGCCCACAGGAATAAGAAACATAATAAAAAAAGAGGACTGGCGTATAATCTCATATATGAACACAGGTACATAAAAAGCAACTTGGCAATTTATACGGAAGTAGCTTATAATCTCATCTATGAACACAACTGGTAATACAAAAAAAGCAACAAGCACTAAAGGCGCAATCAAGCCATAAAGATAATCAAAAGCAAACAAGCTGTAGCGGAACGAAAGGCTGTCTGTGTCTTTGAACGGTGAAGTTGCGAATGTCCAATCTGGGCTGTTCATCACGGTTTTTTTTTTTTTTTTCAATCTTCTTGTGAATCTGGAAAAAATGAGCGAGTCTTTCTCTTCTTCGCTAATTTCGTATCTCATCTTTTATATTTCCTCCATTGCAATTATCTGCTTTTCGCCGTTGTTGAATTTCACTATAACACTTTTTCCGTCATCAGAAATCGGAGCAAATAGCATTATACAGAACGGTACGAGCGAAAAGATTTTGGCTAGACGACTTTTCATTTTTTCTCCCAGTCATCATCTACGACATCGCTAAAGCCGCCGAATACCCAGACTAGCTCTGCAGAAGCATCAGGTCCGTCGCCGCCGTCAAACTCCCAGACCAGATACCAAGGGGCTTTCACGCCATCAATGGTGTCTTCTCGCACGGTCTTGCCCACAATGCGTGGCTTGTCGCCTGCATACACAACGCAGCGGCTTTCTGTGTATACACCGCTGTCGTAATCGTAATGCGACATGTAGACAGGCTCAGCGGACAAGAACGGCTCTTTTCGCATTTTGGTGTTTTCCCTGACGTACAGGTGAGATTGACCTTTCTCGCCGTTGGTCGGGAACTTGTAGACTTTTTCAACTCCGCCCGTGGTGGTAAAATAATAATCGTACTCTTTTCTTGACGGGCTTTCATTGCAGCTCGGAATCGCGACTTCGGCATCGTCTGTGTAAGTGAATGCCCCGCACACATTAAAATCGATGTAATCGGGGTCAAGCCTGTATGTGCCAGGTAGCGATGTTCTCCAAGTACCTCCGTTTGCGTCTTTGTGCTCAAACACAAAATCCTCTTCGCCACGACCGTACCCTTCACAGCCAGAAAACCTCGCATAATAATGTCCGTGGTCTTCGTAAAGCTCGTATCTGCCTTTCATAACTCCGATGTGCCGTGAACACATCGTGTATGTGCCGTCACAGAAGAAGTTCATCTCCCAGCCGCCCAAGTCAAATTCTGTGTCGAGCAAGTAGTTCATTGCTTTTTCTTCAGCTTCGCTTCTGGCGATTTTTGGAATTGAGCGGGCTTCTTTGTCCAAATCGATTTTGCAAATGACTTGGTGGCACTCGTTGACGTGAGTTCCGTCCTTGATTCTGATTGCAATATATTCGCCATCGGGACTTAGGGCGATTGTTTCAATTTTTTTGTTTTCGTCCACAATCCGCTCCGCCTGCACAAATTTGCCTGTTGAAAGCTCATAGACGTAGATATAAGAAGCATAACTATCTTCTCTATCAATCTCCGAATATTCATTCAAAGCAAAAACCAGACTGTCCTTTTTCTCGTTCACTTCACAATCTGCAACCCTCAGCTGATATGGGAACGAAATGCGTTTTTTGAAAATCTCCTCGCCAGTCTCCGCGTCCAAAGCCGTGATTCCCGTGCCGTTCACCACGAAAAGCGTCTTGGAATCTTTTGAAAAATGCAAGCTGCCGCAATACTCGCCGTACTTTTGCCAGCGGAGATTTCCATTCATATCCCAGATACAGATGTCAGCGGGATTTGTTGCGCTTCCTGCGATGAGCTTGCCGTTGGGAGAAAACGCAAAGCTGTTTGCCCACATAAAATCGTCGCTCGGAAAGATATGCAATTGCTCCGATTTTCTGTTATACATTGCCCAACCTGAATACAAGGCCAAAAGCACATTTTCACAGTCGGGAAGCGGATATATTCCTGTAATCGACGTTTTCCAAACGCTCTGAAGGCTCGTGAATTTTCCGCTTTCCGTATCCAGCTCGCAAAGCGTATCATCGCCTGTAACAAAATAAAAATACTTTCCGTCAGGCGAAAAAGCGTAGGAAATGCGGCTTCGAGGTACTTTGTTTGCACTATAAATCTCTTCGCCAGTTTCTCTGTTCAAAATCGTTACGCCTTTTTCTGAGCCGTGAAGATAATCGAACCTGTGAAAAGCGACCGTTTTTCCGTCGGGCGAAAAACAAGCAAAATCGTATTCGGCTTGCCCCCACAGCTTTTTTATGATGCTGTCGCCAGCCGTATATTTTTTCTGCAAAAAATAACCATTAGTACTAGAAATCCAGCCCGTGTTTCCATTGTCGTCGCAAAACTCAAAAAAATGTCTTTCATAATCCGCTGTTGCCAAAAGATAAGCAACGCTGTTGTGCTTAATATGAGGATTATCATCGTATTCTATGCAAGAAGTGTTTTTCCAGATACAAATAGCATCTTGATTTTTCTGCTTGCTCTGCAAAATAATCTTGTCCCCAATCGCAAGCGGAGTGGAAAAATCGCTGAACTCTTTTTGTTCTTTTACCCACGTTTTACTGTCAAGCGTTCCCTCAAACAAAACAGAATCAACAACTTTTACAAGTGTGTTTTCTTCTTTATTTTCTTCAATGCTATTTTCTGGTTCCTGAGCTTCTTCTGTGCTTTCGATATTTTCTGAAATTGTTTCAGAATTTTTCTCAGGAACAGTTTTCTTTCCGCAACCAGCCAAAACTAATGCCAAACTTGCTGTCAAAACGATAATCTGCTTTGCGTTCATAAAAATCCACTGTTACCTGTTATCTGAAACATCATGAAACTCAATATACTCTTCTGCTTCAGCATTTCCCCTGTTTTCCCTATTTTCCCTATGATTCAAAAAATCGTCATACTCATTGCTGTTGTTCAAAAAAAAGTGTGAATCGATTTCTCCATCGTCATCAAAACGCCATATCTCGTACTTCTCTTTGAACTCCTCGCCTCCGTCAACCCCAAAATGATTTGGAAGCCAATCTGCAAAAGTGGTCGTATCGTTTGAGTTCAGCGTGAACAAATGGGAAAGTTTGTCATCATTCAAAATATAGACATTTTTATTTAACAGTCCAAAGTTGTAGCCGTCGCCTTGTTTATAACTATCAAAATCACGTTCCAAACAAACAAGCAGCTTTTTGCTCTCTGTAATTCCAAGGTACAGATAGGTAGTAGTAAAAATGTTTTCATTCAGCTGTTCTATCATATCGTCAAGGAAAATTTGCCTTGTGGCGATTTGTGTGCTTTTTCCGTCTTCCAAAAGATTTTCTTCAACAAGAAAAAGATTTCCGATGTATGCTTTATGGTCATCGCCATTGCCAGTGCAAAATAAAGTCGCCAGAAGGGTACCCCAATCCGTTTTTTTAGAACATCTATGTGCAAGCAAAAGAGAGTCAATCATTCCAAATCTTCCGTCTTTTTTTTGAACCAGAAGAAATTGCGAGCTGATTGTTTTTCCGCCGATTTTCACAGAATGTTTATAGGGAAGCCATACGATTGTCTTTAACGGCTCAAGCAAAGAAACTGGGATTTTTTCTTTATTGCTTGTAATCAAAAACTGATTTTGAATTGAATAACGTTCAATCCAAAGAGAATAAACGCTGAGATTATTTTCGTCAAAGTCAATCTTTGTTTTTTCTTCGAGGTAGTTCAGTTCGTCATTCAAATCTTCTTTGCAAAACTGAACGTCAAGTTTTTCGGAATTATAAAAACGCCTTGTGTTCACTTCATTCAGTGCTGTCATCGGATATTCTGGAGCAAAGTCTTCCCAATTTTTCGCAATCTCTTCATAATCAGCCGCCTTGAAAGAAGAACATTTTGCGTTTGCGATTTCCGTAAAGCCTTTCTCTTTGGCGTAATCAAAAACATCTTTCCCGAATTTATCCTTTACGGTCAAATCCCATTCTTTTTCTATCGCGAATTCAAAATATTTCTTAATTCCCTTTCGCACAGCATAAATTAAAGGAGTTTCCGCATTTTCGCCCATCGGCTTGTAGGGGATTTGGTCTATATAATCCAAGACCCAATCAGGAGCTACAAAATCAATACATTTCAAATAAATGCAAGGCATTCCCTCAATGTTTTCAAGGTCGTTGACTTTTATCTTTTCGTTGATAAGGTGGTAATACAAGGCATTCCAAAAATTATTGTCGTATTGTTCAATTCCAGAAAGCTCAAAAAGTTTTATGAGTCCTCCGTTTATCTCGGAAAGCCTTTCAAATTTTGTCTGGAGGATTATATCTTTTACTATTTCGTCGCCTTTAAAAACAAAATCGCTCAAATAATCAAGAACATCTGTCTGAAATTCCAGCTCATAGCAATCGCACCAGCCCTCAGAGTCGTCAGTTTTAGAAATGACGTGAACTCCCTCATCACGATTCCAGTCGAGGATTTTTACAGGAGTGCCAGCAGCAATAAGCATCATACTGTAACCGTTATTTTCTTCAGGCTTGGCGGTTTTTCTTAATCCGTGTTTTCCCACAAAAACACAATTTTCGTAATCAAAAAATGAACGCGGAGTATTGTCTTCCTTGTCGCCCACCTTTTTCCTCGTTCCGCAGGCACACAGTGCGATTTGTAAAAGAACAAGCAACACGATAAAAATCTTTGCTTTCATTTTTCCTCCTTCGTCAGCACCAGCGGAACAGGAAAGCGGAAGCCTTTCTCAAGCTCGTCCGCAGAATACAGAACGTCGGAAAGCGGAGTGTGTATCGTGAGCGTGTCGCCGTCTAAGGAATAGGAAAGCTCGCAGTAATCCGTAAGGCTTCCGTAGCCGCCAACGCCGTCTTTG
>CADCRJ010000314.1 GCA_902803735.1 uncultured Spirochaetaceae bacterium | reverse complement strand
CCGTCGAGCCTGCAAAAACAAACATTGTCGAGGCAAAAACGGAAGCCCCTACTCCAATCATAGCGACAGAAACAGAAATTGTTGCTTCTCGTTCAGTGGAGATTAAGAAGAACCAGTATCTCAAAGTCAACTATCCTGGACAAGGCTGGGTATACCTTGGAGAAACTGAACCTCAGCAAATTATGTATTATTTTGGAAAGAAGCTAGGAGACAACAACACAACTTTCACCCTCCGCTCTAAAAACGCAGGCTCAACAAAACTGCATTTTTACACGAATGATGCTTTGACAGGCCGCTATATAGATGATTATCTTGACATAACGATTCTTGACAGCACAGAGAACAATACAGAAATTGTTACTGCGCCATCTTATGCTGACATTGTTCCTGCAAAACCAGCGCGAAAAACACAGGCTCAGATTGCTGCCACAGAGCAAAAAACGGTTGTAGTCCGAGATGTCCGAGAGCCAGAGCAAAAAATACAACAAACTGCAAAAAATGAAAAAAAGCTTGAGAAAAAGAATCAGAAAGTAACGCAGCATGAGGAAGTTGCAGCAGCTGATAATTCTATCAAAACTGTTATACAAACCGCAGAACCTGAGAAACAGGCAAATAAACAAAAAAACAATGTAAAGAAATCTGAGGCTGCAAAAGAAATGCATCTCTCAGGGATAGAACCGCAGACCGATACAGAGCTTCAAAAGATTTTTGATGCAGCACAAGCAGCATATAAAGAAGCAAAGTTTGAGGATGCATTCGCAAATATTCAGGATTACATCGTATATGCGACAGAAAGAATCGATGAAGCCTTATTTTTGCAAGGACAAATCCTTGAAGCAGAATCAGAGCTTAAAAACATAAGGTCTGCCGTTGATTGCTATGAAACACTTATTAAGAATTTTCCACAAAGTGCTTATTGGGATCAAGCAAACAAGCGTTCCATTTATTTGAAAAGATTTTATATTGATATTCGGTAGGAGCTTATTATGAAAAAAATTATGCCAGCAAAAGTACTAAAAATTGCAACAGCAGCAGCATTGGCAAGCCTTATGCTTTCTTGCTCCATAAAGCAAGTTGAGTACAGCAAAAGAACTGTAAACGTACATGGTACAGGTTCCGTCACAATAAACGCAGACATGGCAACAATAACGCTTTCCGTAATCACCAGAGGAAATGACGTGTCAACAGCGGCAACCGACAACTCAATAAGAATGAACGAAGTTCAAGCCTCTTTGCAACGAGAAGGTATTGCAAAAGACTGCTTTTCGACAGAAAATTACTCCGTATATCAAGAAAGTTCCTACGACAAAGGAAAAACAGTTCTTGGCGATTACAGAGTAACAAACCAAATAAAGATTGTTGTCAAAAACATTGATAACGTATGTAATGTAATTGACACAGCCCTAAAAGCAGGTGCAAACCAGCTCTCATCTTTGCAATACGGTGTCTCAAATACAGACATCGCCGTAAAACAGGCAAGAACGCTCGCAGTACAGCAAGCACAAGAAGCCGCTGTTCTTATAGCAGGAACAACTGGTGCAAAGGTCGGAAAAGTGCTAAAAATTACAGAGCAAGCGAATTATGATTTTCCACGCTCGGTAATGATGAAAGCAAGCGTTATGTCAGATTCTAATTCCGAATCAATGGCAACACCTGTTTCATCTGGAAAATCGACAATAACAGTAAACATAGACGCAACTTTTGAATTAAACTAAATTTTTTGGAGTAACAATAAAATGTTGGATTACAGATTTATCAAAGAAAATCTTGATGCCGTAAAACAAAACATCATCAACCGAAACATGAATGCGGATGCAGACCTAGTTGTAAAACTGTTCGATGAACGTACAGCTTTGACAACAAAATTGCAGACACTTCAGCAGAAACGCAATGCTAACGCAGCTTCAATGAAACAAAAGCTGGACGCAGAGACTCGCCAAAAATACATTGACGAAGGAAAACAGATAAAAGAAGACGTTACAAATGC
The DNA here is from genome assembly GCA_902803735.1 of uncultured Spirochaetaceae bacterium. GTDB lineage: Bacteria > Spirochaetota > Spirochaetia > Treponematales > Treponemataceae > Treponema_D. The sequence continues at coordinate 296 of CADCRJ010000314.1, read as the reverse complement.
AGAGAAAGAACTTGCAGATGTAGAAGCCCGCTTGGAAGAAGCTGCACGACAGATTCCAAACATGGCACACCCTGACACGCCAATCGGAAAGCTTGACACAGAGAATCTTGAGGTAAAAGTAGTAGGTACGCCTAGAAAATTTGACTTCAAGCCAAAAGATCACGTACAACTTGGCGAAGAGCTTGATATCATTGATTTTGAGCGCGGAACAAAAGTTTCTGGACCAAAATTCTACTATCTTAAAAATGAAGCAGTCTTCCTTGAAGAAGCACTCATTATGTACGCTCTTAACACAT
>CADCRJ010000313.1 GCA_902803735.1 uncultured Spirochaetaceae bacterium | reverse complement strand
TTTTGCCACCGGTTGGAATCGGACCAACGACACATGGATTTTCAGTCCATTGCTCTACCAACTGAGCTACAGCGGCGAAGTGATTAATAATATATAGATTCTGAAAAAAAATGTCAAGCAGATTTTCAATTTTTTTTATTTTTTTTTCAGAAAAGAAAAATTTTCAAAAAATTCAACCAAGAACAACAAAATAACAATCTCACTTTTGATTTGCCTATCATTTGCAAAAACGCTATAATTTCCGCATGAAAATTCCACGCTACTCATTTTTCTTTTTAAGCACGCTTGCGCTATTCTCTGTTGTAGCTTTATTTTTAGCATTCGCAAGCTTTCAGAATAAGATAACATATCAAAAATGCGAAGAACTAGGATTGCCAATACTTGAAATCAATATTGAGGGTGGTAAAAAGGTAAAAGAAAAAAACAACTATCTAAAAGCATCCTTCAACATAGCAGGAGTTTCTGGCAATTGCAAAATACGGGGACATGGAAATTCAACTTGGAAAGCATTAAAAAAGCCTTATTTATTAAAACTCAATGCCCCAGAATCCCTGCTCGGAATGAAAAGTGCTGAAAAATGGATTTTAATGGCAAATTACTTTGACAAAACATCTTTGCGAAATGCCTACTCCTCATACATTGCAAAGAACATTTTCTCAAATCAAAGGTGGTCACCCGACAACAGGTTTATAACTCTATTTATAAACGGAAGATACGAGGGGCTTTATCAAATTTACGAAAAAATAGAACAACATGAAAATCGTCTGGATTTAAAACCTGACAGTTTTCTAATGGTAGTCAATACACGAATGAACAAAGAATTCAACTTTGTCACAAAAGGTTTTGTGCATATCAGTAATCAAGACAATGGTATTACAGAGGCAAAATTTAGTGATTACAAGAACTATGTGCAAAAAGCCGAAGACGTCCTATATTCAGACAATTTTAAGGATTCAGCAGAAGGCTGGCAACATTATATGGATATTGACAGTTTTATTGACTGGTTTCTTATAAACGAATACGGAAAAAACCATGATGCCTTGTTTATGGCTTCTTGCTACTTTTTCTATGACAGCGAAAAAGACAAGCTCTGCATGGGGCCTGCATGGGACTTTGACATCGCATTTGGGGCAGACCCTCACGATGACTGCAATCTTCCTGAAGGCTGGTATGTGAATCAATTTTTCTGGTACAAAAGGCTTTTTGAGGACAAGGTATTCGTAAATGCCCTAAAATCTCGCTGGGAAGAAAAAGCTGATGATTTGAGAGCTTCCATTGAATGGATAAAACAAGAAGCCGAAATGCTCCAAGAGGCACGGATGCTTGACGATGCCATTTGGAAAACCATTGGCAACAGAATCTGGCCACATACACCTGGATGGCGGCAAAGAAAAACATACGTTTCAGAAGTTAAATACATGACGGACTGGTGCCAGCAAAGGTTTGACTGGCTTGATGCGGCTATAAAACAATTATAGGAGACAATTAAAAATGAAAGTAGCAATTGTACATGACTGGCTTGTAAACTACGGAGGAGCAGAAAGAGTTGTTGAAGCTCTTCTTTCTATATATCCTGATGCTGATATTTTTACACTTGTTTACGATGAGAAAAAAATTGGAAAAATATTCAAAAAAGAGAAAGTTCATACATCTTTTGTGCAGAAAATCCCAATGGCAACAAAGCTATACACAAAAATGCTCACGCTTATGCCAAAAGCCTTTGAGTCGTTTGATTTTTCTGGCTACGACCTTGTCATTTGCTCTTCTTCCAGCTGTGCAAAAGGCGTAATCACGCCGCCGAACGTACCGCAAATCGCATATATTCACAGTCCGATGAGATACGCATGGGACCAGTTTTTTGACTACAAAAGACGCAGCGGACGGCTCACAAGATTCTTTATGGACAGATGGATTCCAAACATTCGTCTATGGGATTATGTTTCCAGCCAGCGAATAGACAAAATAATCGCAAATTCTTCTTATATATCTCGGAGAATTCATAAATATTGGAACAGAGACTCACAGGTCATCTTTCCGCCTGTTGACACGGGGCGTTTATCCCCTAACGGCAAGCCTAGCGAAGATTTCTACGTAGTTTTCTCACGATTCGTTCCTTACAAGCGAATAGACCTTGCTATAACCGCATGTGGTGAGCTTGGCAAGGAGCTGGTCGTCATTGGGGGCGGCTCACAGGAAAGCGAACTAAAAGCACTTGCCGCGCAGTACAAAAACGCAAAAATCACTTTCACAGGAAGGATTTCTGACGAACAGGTACAGGACTATCTGCAGCGTTGCAAAGCTTTAATCTTCTGCGCAGAAGAAGACTTTGGTATAATCCCTGTCGAGGCACAAGCCTGCGGTCGCCCTGTAATAGCATTTGGCAAGGGCGGTGCCCTAGAAACCGTGGTTGATGGAAAAACAGGCATTTTTTTCAAAGAGCAGTCCACAGAATCTGTAAAAAATGCTATATTAGACTTTGAGTCTAAATTAAGCACAAACAGCTTTGATTCAGAAACAATTTTGAAACACGCCGAAAAATTCTCAAAAGAACGCTTCTGCATGCAAATAAAAGATTGTATCGATGAAGTTGTAAAAACTTTCAGATAAAATTATATCTTTATTACGAATACGCA
>CADCRJ010000312.1 GCA_902803735.1 uncultured Spirochaetaceae bacterium | reverse complement strand
GCTGCTGCAAAAAAGACAGAAATCACCGGCGATGACTTCTTTAGCGTTCAGATAAAAGCCGTTGACGGTGTTGTACAGATTGCAGGAAAAAAACTTCTTGCTGATGGTAAACCTATTATCATGCAAAAAGCTGTCAATAGCGAGATAGGTTAATTTCTGCCTGCTGTTTTGACTGGCTCTGTTCAGCTTGTTATAGTATGGCAGAGCCAGCTGATACTATTTTTTTCACACGATCCCTAAAAAAAATTGCAAGAGATTTTTTAGGGATGTCAGAATTAAAAAAGTGTATCTTTACTCATTTTTAGTTGTTAAGTTATAGAATCCTTTTATATTTTTTGAGGTTTTTATAACCCTTTTGGAGTGATAATGAAATCAACGCATTTCCAGCAATCAGGCTTCTGGTGTGATTTTAAGTGTGCTCATGGATGGAAATTGCTGTCTGAAGATGATGTGAATGTTCTTTACCGACAATTCGCCTTGGGTCCTATGCATAGTTCTATTGCTTATGTTCCTATGGCTCCTGTCGTTCAGAATCAAAATTCGGATCAGTATCTTTCTGCAATATATGAATTTACAAAGCGTATTACTTCAAAGCTTCCTAAAAATACTTTGTGCGTGCGTTTTGATATTCCACTTGATTTTTCTACCGTTACTGAAAGAGATGCTTACGTTGATTCGATTCCTGTAAAAGCTAGGGCACAGAGGATTTTTATTCATAAATCCCTTGTGGATATTCAGCCGCCAGACAGTATTTTTGTTGCTCTGGACAAAAGCGAGGAAGAGATTCTTTCTGCTATGAAGTCAAAATGGCGGTATAACATACGCTATGCAGAAAAGCATAATGTTGTTGTGCGGGCCGTTCATGCAGGAGATCCTTCTTTTGAAGCTGATTTGCAGTCGTTCTACGAGCTGTATAAAACTACGGCTAAAAGAGATGGTATTGGAATTCATCCGCTGGAATATTACCGAGATTTGCTTGAAAAGGGCAGGGCGAATTCGGATGATGCTGATTTCACAAAAATTACTTTGTACATTGGTAGCCATGAAGGTGAGGATTTGGCAGCTATTATAACCTTGTTCAATAAGGACGAGGCTGTTTATCTTTATGGTTGTTCAGGAAACAATAAGCGCAATCTTATGCCTGCGTACATTGTTCAATGGACGGCAATAAAAGACGCAAAGCAGTTTGGCTCCAAAATCTATGATTTTTATGGCATTCCGCCGACCGCAGATGAGAATCATCCTATGCACGGATTGTATCTTTTTAAGTCGGGTTTTGGTGGAAAAGAGGTTCATCGCCCTGGTTCTATTGATGTACCCATTTCTTCAATGTATTCTTTTTATGTTTGTGCAGAAAGGTTCAGAGCATGGTATCATAAAATATTCCTGAAGAAAATTCGGGGACGATAGCTTTGAATTTTTTATAAATTTTTATGGAGTTTTATATGAAGAAACAGAAAAAAATTTGTTTTTGTACACTACTTTTTTGTTTGTTTTTCTCTTATTTTGCAATTGGTTCTTCTGGTGGCATAAAAACTGTTTCTAGAAAAAATCGTATAAAGCTACCTGTAGCAGAAAAAAAAGAAGAACCTCCTAAAGAGGAGCCAAAAAAAGAGATTGTGCAGCCTGTCGTTGAGGAGAAAAAGGAAGACCCTGTGGAAGAAGAATATCACCGCTCTGTTGGTGAATTGAAAGTTTCGAGGGATACTTTTGAAAACGATAAGCGTATCATTATGAAAAAAATCGATGAACTTTCTCTTATTATGGCTGATAAGAACTATAAAGCATGGAGAAGTTACATTGATTCTGAGTCTTTGACGTATTGGGGCAGAATCTCAAACCTTAAGAAAGCACAGTCAAAGCTTCCTATAAAAGGCTTGCAGCTTAAAACTCTTGAAGATTATTTCAAATACGTCTTTGTTCCGTCTAGAGTCGGAAGAATCATTACAGAGATTCGCTATATTTCTGACAAATCAGTAAAAGCTATTGAGATAGAGGAATCGCAGGATGTCGTTTACTATTATTTCTACAAAGTAAATGGCGAATGGATGGTACACCTTCCTGCAAATGATTAGATTGATTAGTTTATCGGAGAACAGAATTTTACAAGCGTTACATTGATTTTTGTGAACTTTTTTAAGGATTTAAAAAAATGGAAAACTGGATATTTCAGACGGGAACATTCTGGGCATTGGTTCCACCTATTGTTGCTATCGTATTGGCTCTTCTTACAAAGGAAGTGTATTCGTCGCTTTTTATCGGAATCCTGATAGGAGGCGTTTTTATTTCGCAGGGAAGTTTTCCAAGCTTTTTGGATGCAGTGTTCAAGGACGGCATGATTGCACAGCTTGCACAGCCTTCTAATGTTGGAATAATTATTTTCCTTGTCATCCTTGGTTCAATGGTTGCGCTTATCAATAAGGCTGGCGGTTCTGCAGCTTTTGGCGAGTGGGCAAAACTGCATATAAAATCAAAAAAAGGCGCGCAGATTGCAACAATCTGTCTTGGTCTGATTATTTTTATTGATGATTATTTTAACTGTCTTACAGTTGGTAGTGTTATGCTCCCTGTTACGAGCAGATATAAAATTAGTCGTGAAAAGCTTG
>CADCRJ010000311.1 GCA_902803735.1 uncultured Spirochaetaceae bacterium | reverse complement strand
GCTGAAAGAGCAGGAGAAGAAACTCCGGGCGCAGCAGACGCAAGCGAAACGGAAAGAACGCACTAAACGGCAGATCGAGATTGGAAAAGCGATCTACTCCGTTCTCGGCAGAGAATATCAAGAAGAAGACAAGGAACGACTTGTTGCATTCCTCAAAGGAACAGGCGATGAATTCTTGATCGCAATGGGACGGAAGCAAGCTCCGGTCGAAGAAGTTGCTACTAGTAGCAACTTTTCAGGAGAACCAGATGCAGAAGAACAGCCAAAACCGAAAAAGAGAGGTCGCAAACCAAAGGCTAAACCAGAATCAAAATAAGAGATCATGCGGACGGCACAAGCTGTCCGCATTTATTTTTGAAGCCATTTCTCAGAACATTGCTTGCAGATGCCAACATTCTTTTGGTTATCGTAAACCGGCAAAGTTGCAAAGGCAGACTTCAATCTTGGTCTTTTACAAACATAACAGACGCCGACACGTTCCCCGGTACGACTGTCTAGGACTACTTTGGTTTCTTCTGCTATGCGCTGATACGTCATTTCTTCCGCTGCCAGACTAATCGTTTCGCCATATGGCTTGAACGGTACACGGCGAGAAATAGGACGAGAAACAGTCGGCGTTTCTGGTTTGTTGAAAGTTGCCTTGCTAGGAGAGGATGTTGGTTTCTTCATTGCGACCTTTTTCATTTCCTGCTCACATTGCGCTGCCGACCATTCAATTATCTTTGTACGCTGTTCCGGAGTAATCGGAACGTATTGCTTCCAACTGAAAAGAGAAACATCATTCAAAACGACACCAATTTCCTTCCGGCTCAAGTCGGCAAAGGTCTTCATACTTAAATCAAGAAGTAATGTCGGGAATCCTTCATACGCTGTTCTGGTAGCCGTTTTGCAGATTGTAGCAGGCGGCACAATTCGCAGCGCAAGCGTATAATCGCCTTTTTTACAGAGCATTGCAACCGGATATTCGTTTTGCGACTGTACGATCTCTACCGAAAGGAAGTTGCACTTCTTCGGATTGAACGTATCAATTTTGAGCCTGACTCGTTTATCGAAATCCTGTTCTGTGATTGGAACTATAAAAGGATACGGAAAATATACTGGATCATCACACTTCCATTCCGCAGCCGGATAGCATATCTCACCGCCAGACATTAAGTAGTCCCGGATCAGCATGAACAAACCGTTCATGTTTGCTTTTTCAATATCGCAGCCTTCTCCACTGTGTGCAAAATGAGGGGCATTCTTTTTACCCAGATTTCTTGCAATAAAGTCTGCTCCACAATAAGTGCATTTACAATTACACTTTAGTCCATTCTCTGAATCGGATAGATCAGTAATGGAAAGCGTTTCGCCGGTATCCTTCTTTTTACCGTAAATGTTTTTTACGTTCATGCTGAACCTCACATGCATTAAAAGTTGCTACTAGTAGCAACTTTTAATGTTGTTTTGACATATCGCTTCTTATTCGCTGAAACACCTTTGGTTCTGTCTCTGAAAGTCGGTGTTGCATATTAACAAGAGATTCGTTTTCCGTCTCTATCCTTTTTTCTAATTGTTCTATGCGTGATTTTTCCTTATCCGCAGATTTTGAAGACGGGAATCTCTTGTCAGAAATAAAAAGTGGTAACACGCCTGCGAAAGCTAATGGTAGTGAAATCAGAAGAGCAAAAGCCCATTCCCAAGACTTTGTGATAAGAAATATATTAGCAATCAGACACATCGCAAAGATAATCGACCTAATTATTTCTAGTGTTTTTTCTCTCTTCATTTTACTATTTATTTTGACAATCTGTTCGTGATGATTTATTGCTTGAGATAAATCAGATTTCGTCTTATCATGTTGTCTTGTTTCATAAATAATATCACTTTTTAGCTTCCATAATTTAAGCAGCCCATAGTCATCTGCCTTATCATCAAGAGATCCATGCCAAGAATTATAAGAGCCATCATACCCTTTGAACAACTTGTAACTCTTTATAATTAGTTCTGCGAATTCAGATGTATCCAATCCATATTTATGGGCATTTGATAAAGTTGACACCAAATCAACTACCTCATCAACTTGAAGATTGGCTCGTTTAGAAATGGGAGTTCCTACTCGCATTTTATACCGCCAATATTCCTTATTAACCTCATGATCGGTCGGATACTCAAAGAGCAAGGTTTTAAATGTTTTATCTGCCGATGCGAAATCCGCTTTATTATAAAAATAGACTGCATTCTGTAAAAGGCGCTCTTTTTCAGCATTTCCCTTCGTAACTTCAACAACGCCTTTGATTTCTTGCACCTTTTGTGCAACTCTTTCGGGGGAATGAAGAAGTCCACAATAATTGCACTTCATCAGCCCATCTTTACCGCTTACAAGCGGCGCACCACAAGCATCACAAATAAGAGCTGCCATATTATCCCACCTCTAACGTCAATTTT
>CADCRJ010000310.1 GCA_902803735.1 uncultured Spirochaetaceae bacterium | reverse complement strand
CTTTTTAGCACCAGCAGTGATGTGAGCCTGTGCCTTCTCTTTTGATGTGTAGAAACCTGTACACTCAAGAACTACGTCTACGCCGATTTTTCCCCATGGAAGCTCAGCAGCATTTGGAATCTTGTAGATAACGATTTTTTTGCCATCAACTACGATGTAGTTGTCCTCGCCTTCTCCATCGTGAGACTCAACTGTGTGTTTTCCCTCACCGATGCGACCAGCGTATCCGCCCTGTGCTGTATCATATTTCAAGAGGTGAGCAAGCATTTTTGGGCTTGTCAAGTCGTTGATAGCAACAACTTCATAACCTTCAGCACCAAACATCTGGCGGAATGCCAAGCGGCCAATACGACCAAAACCATTGATAGCAACTTTAACTGCCATGATTAAATATCTCCTTATAAAAACATTTATACTTAAAATGTAATGAATTTTATCTAATTCGTCTATAAAAAACCCCTTTTTACACATAAAAAAAGATTTTTTTAGTCAAAGCGAATCGTTCTCGAATCATTTTTGCGGCTTCTGCCAATATCCTTACCATAACGTTGAGCACGCTTAGCCTTTTTTATGGCTCGCTCCTCACGTCTTTTCAAGAACTGGGCTGTAGAATAGCAATACTGCCTGTTTATTTTCAGAAGCTCATCAATGCTTAGGTTTATCTTCTTGCAATAAGCCTGGACAAGTCGCATTGTCATAACTGCATCATCAGAGCTTTTGTGAGCCTGCAAGTCACTATTGTCAACGCCAAGTATCGCACAGCGTTTCTCAAGGCTGCCAAAAATCTCTTCATCGCTTTTTACGAATTTCTCTGAATCATAAGCAGAAAAATTAATAAGCGGCAATTTATACCTTTCGCACGCAGTCTCAACAAAACCAACATCGTTCAGGGCACTAAACGCAATGACCGTACGCGACTCAACACGAATCAAATCACGTATCTGCTCATAAAAACTAGGAAAAGCCGGTTGCGACCTAAAATACGACTGAGGATAAGAAAGCTTTATATCGTCTTTATGGGCAAAGAGATACCAGTCAAACTCACATTCTGGATTCATAACAATATCATTGCTTTCTATTACATTAAGATTTGAATCAGCAAGGACATAGCCAAAAGAACAAATCTTGCCTACCCCGCCAAAACAATTGGCACATTCTACATCAAAAAAAAGATAAGTCTTTTCCACAAGAATTCCTACAATACTTCAAGGTCTGATAAGTCTAATATTTTATCATAATAACCTCAATATTTGAGCTTAACAAAAAATAGTGACGTTTGAAAACAGCGATAATAAAGCACCTTGCTCTTTCCGAACAGTTCTAATCATGCCGAGCAAATGAAAAATATTCAATTTTTTCATAATTTTGGGCTTAATTTTTTTGTAATTTTAGAATAATATGTTATAGTTATAAATATACCTTTGAACCGACTTCAAAGGCTATCTGATTTTTTCTATACTAGCTGCTGTTTCAAAAAAGGAGTATTATATGAAATTGAAAAAGCTTTTAGCCGTAACCTTGCTTTCATTGATTTCATTCTGTTCTGCAGAAACCGCTGAGGAAATCATAAAAGTATTTACAGATTTGGACAGGGTTCCTGACTACAATTATTCCACAATTCTTATCGATAATATTGAGCCAAACGGAAAAGTTGAGCATATGGAAGTAAAGCAGTACGGTGGTGGTAGCAACGGACTTAAAAACACGGTCTTTGATTTTGTTAAGCCAGCCTCTGTAAAAAACACCCGTATCTTGCAGGCTGAGAAAATCAAAAAGCAGGATGACAGATGGATTTACATGCCAGAGCTCAGAAGCACACGCCGAATCTCCGTCTCTGAAAGCTACAAATCATTCGTAGGAACTGAACTCACCTATAATGATATGACTTTGCGAAAAGAAGACAAAGACAAGAACGAAATGATGTCGCAAAATGAATCGGTAACCGTAAATGGCACAACTTATAATTGCTGGAAACTAAAATCAACGCCTATAAAGCTTGGTGAAGTTGAATACGGGTACAGAATCTCTTGGTTTGACAAAAACACTTACATTCCTGTAAGAATCGAATTCTACGACAAGAAAGATGCAAGTAAAATGATAAAGACTTACGAAGTCGAGAAACTTGAGATGGTTAAAGGTGCAACAGGAATAACATACCCGCTCCGCCGCTCAAACCTTGTGACGAACCTTGTGACAGGACGAAAAACAAGAGTCTCCGTAAAAGAATTTGAATTCGACAAGAAAATTTCAGACAGTTATTTTACGCAGTCTTGGCTTGCAACAGGACGTGCAAAATAAATAAAAAAAAGTTCGGAAAATTTTCCGAACTTTTTTTATTTACATAAACCTTTTACATAAACTTTGCAATGTCCAAAAGCTCTTTATGACCAGGAATTGCAACAGCACCATCCCTTATACCTACTGAGATTACGGCACCGACTTCCTGAGACTGAGGAATCCCCAAAACATCACGCAGAGCCGAAGCATCCCTCAAGCCCATAATCAATGTGTCAAGTCCAAGCTCACGGGCTTTAAGAATCAAAAGAGAGTCGCTGAGACCCAAATCGTAGGCTCCCCACTCGTTGCCAAGCTCGTTGTCAGGAACTTTAACTCCGTCTTTGTCAGAAAAACCCGCATTGTCTTTCTCAAAAGCCGAAACAATGAGAGCGATTGCATTCTCGCACTTTGGCTGGTTACGTTCGCTCAAAGCAGCTTTTACCAAAGAAAGTTTCTCTGCTGAAAGAGCCACATAATATCGGTGAGTCTGCGAATTCTTCCAGCTAGGGGCATTGATTCTTACAAAATCAAGAATCTGCTCAACTTTCGTGCGACATTCATCACAAGAAAGTCCTGAATTCTTATAATGCCTTACGCTTCTGCGAGTAGAAGCAAGCTCGTTCAAATCCATAACAGCACCTCCTGTTTACTCAAAGCTGGCAACACCCTGCAAATCGAGGGTTGCAAACAAATCATCTATTGTCTCACGGCGACGAATCTGTTTTACGCTGCCATCAGAACGCAACAAAAGCTCGCCGGCACGGAGCTTTCCGTTGTAATTGAATCCCATGGCACGACCATGAGCACCAGCGTCATGCACAATTATCAAGTCGCCACGATTGATTTCAGGAAGCTCTCTCTGAACAGCAAATTTATCGCAGTTCTCGCAAAGACTGCCTACTACATCATAAACATGGTCTTTAGGAGCATTCTCCTTACCGCTGACAGTAACCTCATGGTATGCGCCGTACATTCCAGGACGCATCAAATCTGCCATGCAAGAATCAGTTCCAATGTATTCGCGGTAAATGTGTTTCTCGTGGATAGCACGTGTGACAAGCCAGCCGTAAGGACCTGTAATAGGGCGTCCGCACTCAAAGCAAATACGCATTGGGTCAAGTCCAGCAGGAACAATAGTCTCCTCATACAACTTGTGGATACCTTTTGCAACATATTCGAGGTCTACAGGCTTCTGTCCTGGTTTATAAGGAATTCCGATTCCACCGCCCAAGTCAACGAAAGAAATTGAAACGCCAGACTTTTCTTTAAGCTCAACAGCAAGGTCAAAAACAAGCTTTGCCGTATCGATAAAGAAATCAGGATTCAGCTCGTTTGAAGCAACCATCGTGTGAAGTCCAAAACGCTTTACTCCTGCATCCTTGCAAGTTTTATAAGCCTCGATAAGCTGCTCGCGAGTACAACCGTACTTTGCTTCCTCTGGGCTACCAATAATTGAGTTACATCCGTGCTTTGCCTGACCAGGGTTATAACGGAAGCAAATTGTCTCAGGCAGTTTTCCAAGTGATTCTTTCAAAAAATCTATGTGGGTAATGTCATCAAGGTTGATTATATCGCCCTCTGCCACTGCATACTGGTATTCCTCGGCAGGGGTCTCATTTGACGTGAACATAACGAATTCACCTTTCAAGCCTACCATTTTTGAAAGCATAAGTTCTGGTAAAGACGAACAATCTGCACCACATCCTTCCTCTGCAAGAATTTTAAGGATATAAGGATTTGGGCAAGCTTTTACTGCAAAATACTCACGGAATTCAGGGAAAATCGAGAACGCTTTATGGAAATAGCGCAAATATTCGCGGATTGCCTTCTCATCATAGATGTAGAATGGTGTCGGAAACTTTTTTGTAAGAGCTTCAAGTTCTTCGTGGCTCAATGGAAAGTTTGAACTCATAGATTCACCTCAACTTTTAATTTGAAAACTGTTTTCAATTTTATCTTTTTGCAACAGGAATGAAAAGTGTTTTATACAATATTTTTCTCATTTATAATAAAATCACTTTTTGCGGAATTTCTGAACAAAAAGATACGCGGTGACCGCAATAACAGGAAATGCTGCAAAAACAAGG
>CADCRJ010000309.1 GCA_902803735.1 uncultured Spirochaetaceae bacterium | reverse complement strand
CCAGCTTGTATAAACCGTATTTTTGAAACAAAGGAAAGCTCAGAAAAAGAGTTTTCAGCTGTTATCTTTTATGGAATCAATAAGAATAAGTCTGATTTTGCAGAGTGCCGCGCTGAGCCAGGATACTCACTTTTTTCTCCGCAAAATTGGGATTGCGTTCCTGCAGGGGCTTTAGCGAAAACTAAGCTTTGCATAAAAAAAATCCTGCAGGAAGCAAGTGAGCGTAAACATCCTGTGGAGAAGGGTAGTTTCTTGATACCTGTTGGAATGTATCTTTCTAACGATGACTGCGATTCTGAAATGGAGCCTTTTGAAGGTAAAGTTTATCCCCCTGGCGTAATTTACATTGATCAAAAAAAGATTGTTTTTGCGGCTTCTTCTCTTGCAATGCGGTTTTCTGAGTTTGCCACGTATGAAGTAAGTCTAAAAATTCCTCTTTCTCCACCCTTGATTGTAAGGACAATTGATGCTTCTTGCGTTATTGAGATGTTGTGCAAGAATGATAAAGGCGACAGATGCTGTGCCGTCGCCCGTTTTACAAACTTAAAAGAAGAGGATTTTCGTTTTTTGAGCGAGAAGAAATCTCTTTAGATGTTTGAACCGTCCTTTTCGCCAGCATGCGTTTCATCTTTTACATCTGGCTTGTTACCTATGAATATTGCTATTGGATGCAGAAAATAAATATTCTCGCAAACAATTTTTACAATTACCATGAGTGGAACTGCCATCAAAAGCCCTATGAATCCCCAGAGCCAGCCCCAAAGGGAAAGACTTACGAGAATTACGAATGGGGAGAGTCCAAGACTTTTTCCTTCAATTCTAGGTTCTATAACGTTACCAAGTATTACATTTAACGCGATTATTGCAATTGAGATGAAAATAATTGGGGCTGGATTTGGAAAAAACTGAATTATGGCGACCATTGTGGTAACAGCCCAAGAAATTATCGAACCGAATGTTGGAATAAAATTGAGCACGAATGCAAGAAAGCCCCATACAAGCGGAAAGTCCAGTTTGACAATGCATGAACAAATTGTGACAAGTGTACCTGTAATTAACGATATTATGAATTTTATTGATATGTAGTTTGTAATCTCAATTATAAGATTATGAATTACGTTTCTTACGCGAGTTCTGTATCTTTCTGAGAAAGCAACTTTTATTTTTGTTTTTGTGAAGTGCATCTCAATTAGTAAAAAAATAGAGAAAAGTGTTACAAGAAACAGGTTTTTTGAAAAATTATAGACAATATTTGTAAATTCAAGAGCAACTCGCTTTATTGCCTTTGCAATATTAAGTTGATTCTGAATATTTTCAAAAAGAGACAGATCGTTATTCATATTGAATATCGAGAAAACCTTAGAATTCTTATTTTCTGAAAATGTTTGTGAAATTTTTTCATAAATAGTCTCGAATCTTGCTTGGTATTGCGGCACGGAATCGATTATAGAGCGAATGCTTGACATCAGAATATTTGCTAATACAAAGAAAATTGCAAAAAATAGAATATAAACAAGGATTATGCTAAAAGTCCATGGAAGGTGCAATTTATTATTTATTTTCTTTATAATCGGATAAAAAATAAAGGCAAGAAACAGGGAGAGCAGAACTGGCTTAAAAAAAGATTCAAGAATTTTTAGAAGTGCCCCTCCTAGAATGATACATAAGAAAAGCAAAAGAAAAAAAATTGCCTTTGACCAGCGTTGTTGAATTGTATTCACAAATATATCCTTTTTGTAGCGGAGACAGCTTATGAATTTGCTACTGACTAAAAATTTTACGAGAACGCGGTGTTAAAATCCACGCCCTCGTAGTATTATAGGCATCTCTAAAAACTTTCTTTCGAAATTTTTTAGAGATTTCCGTATTATTTTTTAGAAGAATGATAGATTGGGTCTTTTATATCTTTTTTAGGACCAATTTTATCAAATCCACAGAACGGAACCAAAGCTTCTGGAATTGTGATAGAACCGTCTTCATTCTGGTAGTTCTCGATTATTGCGAGCATTGCACGACCAACGGCAATTGCTGTACCGTTCAACATATGAACATATTTGTTTTTACCGTCGTCATCGTGATATTTTACGTTCAAGCGACGAGCCTGGAAGTCCGTACAGTTTGAAGTTGATGTAACTTCTCCCCAGTCACCTTCTGGATGAGCTTCGTTTGCACGTCCTGGCATCCAAGCTTCCAAATCCCATTTTCTATATGCTGGTGCTCCCAAGTCACCTGTACATGTATCGACTACATGGAACGGAATACCAAGACCAGTGAAGATTTCTTCCTCAATGAGTCTTAATTTTTCATGCAGCTCATCACTTTGCTCTGGAAGACAGTATACGAACATCTCGACTTTGTCGAACTGATGAACTCTGTAAAGTCCCTTGCTGAACTGACCAGCTCCGCCTGCTTCGCGTCTGAAACAATGCGAGAGACCGCAGTAGAACAACGGAAGTGCGTCCTTATTAAGAATCTCACCTGAATGGAATCCACCGAGCGTGATTTCTGCTGTTGCAACGAGACAGGTTCCTTCTTCCTCGATTGCGTAAACATTGCTTTCATTTCCTCTTGGGTTGAATCCGATTCCCTTGAGAATTTCTTCTTTTGCAATATCTGGTGTGATGAACGTTGTGAATCCATGCTTTCTTAATGTGTTAAGAGCGTACATAATGAGTG
>CADCRJ010000308.1 GCA_902803735.1 uncultured Spirochaetaceae bacterium | reverse complement strand
TTCCCGTTCCGAACACGGAAGTTAAGCCCTTTAGTGCCGATGATACTGCCTTACGGTGGGAAAGTAGGAAACTGCCAATTTTTTTTGCCCAAAATCTTTTTTGATAGATAACAAGCCTGATTCTTTGTAGGAATCGGGCTTATTTTTTATAGCATTCAGTACAACCTGTAATCATTACATGTTTTTTACCATCGGGACGGTTAAAAAGCCGTGCGATAAGCTCGCCATCAAGAGGAACATTCTTTCCACAGACGGGGCAAACCCGTTTAACCCCAATCTCTGGGACTGGAAAACAATGAGGACAGCCCTGAACTGTCATTCTCTGGTCAGGAGTATTCATCGGTCTAAACACCTTGCTGTGCATATTCTCTTTTTTTGAGAGAGGTGTATTGCAAAGCGGACATCTGATGAATTCCGTTCCTCCAGATTCATTTTTTTGTGTCCTCAAAGAATTGTTCACAGCCTTTTCCCTGCTTTTTTTAGCAAGATTTGAGAAAATAGACAAAGCCACAAGGATAAGCACAACGCTGATAAGCAAAAATAAAAAAGTTCCCATAATCATCTCCTTATTTTGTTCAAGGTACTAAAATACTTTTTTTACAATTATTCTAATAATTTTTTTTTACAAAGTAATAATACTAGTATATAATAAATTTATCTTTATTCCATAAAGTAATTTTATTTAAGATACGCTGAAAAGTTTATAAAAAACAAGAGGAAATTTAATTGGATTCCGTAGTACAAAGAAGAATCAGCGATATTTCGTTTGTCATCGATAAAAATCTGCAAGTAATAGAAGGAAACAGAAGTTTTTTACGTTTTCTCAATATAACAGAACCACAGATAAATCTTTGTGACTATATGGAAGAATCTGATTACAAGACTTTCAAATTTTATCTGGAAAATTATAAGCCAAACACAAAGAATCCTTATTTTACAGCCCTAATAAAAGGCAAAATGCACTCCTCAAGCTGCCTATTTTCTGTATCTCCGCATGAAAAGGGATTTCTTGTTGATGCAAAGGAGCTGTCATTTTCTCGTGACCTTATGGAGAAAGCCCTGCTTGAAAGCCGAGAGTACACTACTCTTTTGCAAAATTTTGATACTTTCTACTATATATATGATGGAAAAAACTTCGTACTAAAAAACACAAAAGATTTGACTACAGTTTTTACAGGCGACGCAGACGCGTTCCGAAAGTATTTTTCTGATAATTTCTGCATAGACTTGCTACAAGAAGATTCTAAGACTCAATTTGATGCAATGATTTATGATTCCTTATGTTTCATTGCAAACAAGCATTACAAATTTTTACGGCTCAATAAGGAGCTGATTTCAGTACACACGCACAAAACTAGCACCAGACAGGCTGCACTCATTTTGGGAAGTATATTTACTGGGCAGGAACACGAGCCTGACAAGAATTCGTATGATGAAAAAAAAGACGGTCTTACGGACTTGTACAACAAAAAAGCAATTACAGAAATTGCCGTTCAAAAAATAAATGAGTCGAAGAACCCTGTGTCCCTAATCGTTATGGACATTGATAAATTCAAGGACTGCAACGACACTTACGGGCATACTTTTGGAGACAAAGTTCTTATTGCAGTATCTAAGTGCATAAAAGAAGCCATAAATGGAATTGGAATAGCAGGAAGAATAGGCGGCGACGAGTTTCTCATAATCCTTGATAAGACAGAGGAATCAGACATCCGCAACGTAGCGAGGAACATAAGGCTAGGAATCCAATGGAGCATAACGACTGCCGACCCTGCCAGCATAGTGACCTGCTCAATGGGCATTGCAAAGTCGCCCGAAAACGCGTCCAACTATGATGATTTGTTCAAGATTGCGGACAAGTGCCTTTACATAGCAAAGGACAAAGGACGAAACTGCTACGTGATATACAATAAGGAGCAGCATGACAAGATTATAACAGAGCATAACAAGAATGCGGGAAAAGTATTGTCGGGCGAGCTGTACCAAAAAAGCGCGGAGACAGAGCTTACAATAATACAGATGCTTTCTGAGAAAAAAACGAGGCAAATTCCAGAGGCTCTTTATAAAATCGTCAAATACATGCAGCTGAGCAAGATTTCTCTGTATGACAAAAATCTAAAGCTAGCATACATCGAGGGAATCGACAAACTTGATATGAGGCGGAATTATTTTGATGAAAAATACTTCTGTTTTTTTAACAACTGCAATTACTTGCACTTGGACAACACGAACATTTTTTCGACAATAAGCCGCAAACACTATGAGATGTACACGAACAACGACATAGCATCAACGCTTGAAGTGCTCATAAAGAACGGGAAAGAAAACGTTGCTTTTGTATGCTTTGATATTTACAAGCCAGCCAGAACTTTCAGCAAAGACAAACTGGTCTTCGCTCTCATGGTTGCAAAATTACTTGCCGAAAGCATTGCAGAAAACACCATTGATTAATTGAAACAACGACTTAAAACAAGTAAAATGAAAGCATGAAAGTTATAGTTGCTGGTTCAGGCGGTCGCGAGCACGCCATTGCTTACAGACTCGCATTAAGTCCTCTTGTTGACGAAGTTGTTTGTGTTCCAGGAAACGGCGGAACAGAATTTGAGAATAAATGCAGAAACATAAACCCTAAAGATGACTCTGCATTTGACAATCTCTCTTTTGTTGAGAGCGTTGTTAAAATCGCAATTGCAGAAAAACCCGATTTTGCTGTTATTGGTCCAGAAGATCCGCTGGCAGACGGAATCGCAGATGCTCTCTGGAACGCAGGAATTCCTACAGTTGGAGCTAAGTCAAAGGGTGCCGCACTTGAAGCAAGCAAAGACTTGTCAAAAATCTTTATGAAAAAATACGGCGTTGCCTGTGCTGAGTCAGAAACATTCACAGACAAAGACGCTGCCCTTGAATATGTAAAGAGCAAAGGTGCTCCAATCGTTGTAAAAGCAGACGGTCTCGCAGCAGGAAAAGGCGTAATCGTTGCAAAAACTAATGCAGAAGCAGAGATGGCTGTTATAGAGCTTATGGAAAGAGGCGCTGTAGGTGAAGCCGGCAAAAAGCTCGTCATTGAGGAATACTTGCAGGGCGTAGAAATTTCTGTTCTTGCCGCTGTAAGCGTAGACCCTGAGCATCCAGAAACAGCTTGCATAAAGCCTTTCTTGCCAGCTCGCGACCACAAACGCCTCCTGGACGGAGCTTTGGGACCAAATACTGGCGGAATGGGTGCAGTTTGCCCGCTTTCAGACGTTACGGACGAGACAATGGCTTTGTTTGATAAAAACATCTTGCAGCCAACGCTCAAAGGACTCGTTGCCGAAAAAATGGACTACAGGGGATTTATCTTCTTTGGTCTTATGATTACCAAAGACGGACCAAAAGCACTTGAATACAATGTAAGGCTCGGAGACCCAGAGACACAGGCTGTCCTTCCTCTTATGGACTTTGACTTTGCAGAGCTTTGCAAAGCTATAATGGACGGTTCCCTCAACAAATTTGAGCTAAAATGGAAAAAAGGATTTCAGGTTGCACCAGTAGCTGTTTCCGGTGGCTATCCGCATGATTATGAAAAAGGCAAGAAAATCGAAATAAATTCTGCTATCGTAGAAGAAGCAGGTGCAAAGGTTTTCATCGCAGGAGCAATCAAGGACAGGAGAGCAAAGGACAATTCGCTTGTAACAAGCGGTGGACGCGTTCTTGCCTGCTCTGCTTTCGGAGCGACATTCCAAGAAGCTTGGGAAAAAGCTTACAAAGCTCTTAACGGCATAAAATTTGATAAAATGCAGTTCAGGCACGACATTGGACTTCCTGGTGCTGCAGAATCTAACTAATAAGAAGCCATAAAAGACAAAAGGGGCTGTCCTAAAATAAACGGACAGCCCCTTTATTTTTAGCCGAATGCCGAGTTTCAAAAATCAAAACTCGACGTTTGACATTTTATTTTTCATCCTCGTTCTGGAGTGCATCAAATCCTGATTCACCAGTTCTTACCTTAATGACGTTCTCAACATCAAGGACGAAGATTTTTCCATCACCGATATGACCTGTATACAATGCCTTGCGAGCAGCTGCGATTACATCATCAACAGGAACCTTGCTTACAAAAATCTCAACCTTAATCTTTGGAAGAAGAGTCATGTCAACGTGTGCACCGCGGTAATACTCGTCAACGCCCTTCTGCAAACCACAGCCCATAACATTTGAGACTGTCATTCCAGTTACGCCGATGGAGTTAAGAGCCTTCTTAAGGACATCAAACTTTGTCTGGCGGGTAATTATCACTACCTCGCTCATCTTCTTTTCTCCAACACTTGAAGAGCGGATTACAGGAACAGCATCGTCAACAGGAAGCTCAATTCCTGCTTCACGAGCTTCTTCAACTTCCTCTGCTGTATACGGAATTGTAAATCCTGCATAGCTTGAAGCAAGACCATGCTCAAGCTTATCAAGACCAAGAATCTCTTCCTCTGCACTAACACGAAGACCAATTGTTTTCTTCAAAATAAAGAATGCAATTGAGATTGTCACAATAGTCCAAAGGATTATTACGAACATACCGCTGAACTGCTTGCCAAGCTGCACAAGACCGCCACCGTAGAACAAGCCTTCGCTTATGCCTGCAAGCTCGAATCCTGGAGCTGATTTTGTGGCGAACAGACCAACAGCAATAGTTCCCCAGATACCGTTCATCATGTGGACAGCAACAGCACCAACTGGGTCATCAATGTGAAGCTTGTAGTCCAAGAGCCATACACCGAATATTACGAGAAGACCCGCAACAACACCGATAATAGCAGCACCAGCACAATCCGCAACGTCACAAGGAGCCGTAATAGCAACCAAACCTGCGAGCGAAGCGTTCAAACACATAGAAACATCAGGCTTACCATACTTAGCCCATGTAAAAATCATCGCTACTACAGTCGCAACAGCAGGTGCTACAGTTGTAGTAAGGAAGATTGAACCGAGTGTTGGAAGGTCTGTAGCAGCAGCACCGTTGAATCCGTACCAACCCAACCACAGGATGAAAACGCCCAAAGCACCCATTGCAATATTATGACCTGGGAAACCATGAACCTTAGTTACTTTTCCAGACTTGTCCTTTACAAACTTTCCAATGCGAGGACCAAGAATAGCAGCACCAATAAGGGCACAGATACCACCTACCATGTGAATACAAGCCGAACCAGCGTAGTCATGGAAGCCGAACTGTGCGAGGAATCCGCCACCCCAAGTCCAGTGTGCTTCGATTGGGTATATGATTCCAGAAATGATTGCTGAATAAATACAATATGTAGAGAACTTTGTTCTTTCTGCCATTGCTCCACTTACGATAGTAGCCGTTGTGGCACAGAAAACAAGGTTGAACACAAAACCAGAAAAGTCAAAGCTTGCATACTGTGAGAAAACCGCAAAACCAGGCTTTCCGAGTACAGACCAAATACCTTTGCTTACTTCGCCCGTAACAGGGTCTGTATAGCTCAACATAAAAGAAGCACCAATAAGGAACCACATTACTGTACCAATGCAGAAGTCCATAAGGTTTTTCATAATAATATTGCCAGTATTCTTGGCACGTGTAAAACCAGCCTCAACCATGGCGAATCCTGCCTGCATCCAGAAAACAAGGGCTGCACCAGCAAGGAACCATACACCCCATATTTGTGCATTCAGGGATGACATCACTTCTGAAATATCCATTTTTACCTCCTATCGCAATGCAGTCTGCAAAGCGAAAAAAAAGGCGTGCATCAGATTAAACTGACGCACGCCTTTGTGCTTACAAATCAAAAAAAATTAGTGCTCCAATGGAAAACCATAATATAGAACGGCACACCATTGTGCACGAAAAAAGGTATACTGTGCACCAGAAAGGAGAACAGTACACAGCAACCTTAAACCTTAAACCCTGAACAACAAATCTTCGTAGCTTGGGAATGGTTTGAAATCCTCTCCAAGAAGAGGCTCTATTTCATCTGCCACAGCACGAGTTTCTGCCATAACAGGGATTACAGTATCAGCATAAGCACGAGCAACAGCCATGCCGTCGCCTGCAGCCTTTGCATCAAGATGCTTCTTAGAAAGCTCTTCAGCTTTCTCTGCAAGAGTGTTAACAAGACCGTCAAGTCTTGCGAGCAAGCTTGTCTGAGCAGAAGCCTTAGCACCTGGAACTATGCTCTTCAAGTCAATTACAGTTTTGCTTACTGCATCCATGTATTTGTATGCAGCTGGAAGAATATCTTTGTTAATCATCTCAAGCATTGTCTCAACTTCAATATTGAGCACCTGAGAGTACTTCTCAAGCTTAACCTCGTAGTGGCTCTTCATCTCAACTTCTGTGTAAACGCCCATCTCTGTGTAGAGCTTTACGTTTTTAGGGTCAAGATAATGAGCGACAGCATCAGGGGTTGTCTTCAAGTTCAAAAGACCACGTTTCTTAGCCTCTGCAAGCCAGCTCTCATCATAGCCGTTGCCATTGAATACAATAGCCCAGTGAGCTGTAATCTCTCGCTTAATCAAGTCATGGAGAGCTGTCTCAAAATCGCTTGCCTTTTCAAGCTCGTCAGCAAAGTCTCTGAGAGTGTAAGCAACGATTGCGTTCAATGCTGTGTTTGGACCTGCAATAGAAAGTGCCGAACCACATGAACGGAACTCGAATTTGTTTCCTGTGAATGCGAACGGAGAAGTTCTGTTTCTATCCGTAGAATCCTTTGGAATAGGTGGAAGAACGTCAACGCCAATATTCATCTTGTTGGCTTTGTCATTTGAGTATGGAGTTCCATCCTTTATTGATTTAAGAACTGCATAAAGCTCATCGCCAAGATATACAGAAATAATTGCTGGCGGTGCCTCGTTTGCTCCCAAACGGTGGTCGTTTCCAGCAGAAGCAACTGAAATACGGAGCAAGTCCTGATTCTCATGCACAGCCTTTATGATTGCTGTAAGGAACAAAAGGAACTGTGCGTTATCTTCTGGAGTCTTGCCAGGCTCAAGCAAGTTCTCGCCAAGGTTCGTAGAAAGCGACCAGTTGTTGTGCTTTCCAGAGCCGTTAAGTCCTGCGAAAGGTTTCTCATGCAAGAGACATACAAGACCGTGACGGCGAGCAACCTTCTTCATAACTTCCATCGTAAGCTGGTTCTGGTCAGTTGAAAGCGATGTTGTAGAGAAAATAGGAGCCATCTCATGCTGTGCAGGAGCAACTTCGTTATGCTCTGTCTTTGAGAGGATTCCGTACTTCCACAAAGTATCGTTCAAATCTTCCATATACTCAACAATTCTAGGATTGAGGGCTGCAAAGTACTGGTCATCCATTTCCTGACCTTTAGAAGGCTTTGCACCGAACAAAGTTCTTCCTGTCATGCGAAGGTCTTTGCGCTGCTCCCAGAGTTTTCTGTCTACAATAAAATATTCCTGTTCAGGCCCCACCGTTGTAGAAACATGTGAAACATTCGATTTTCCAAACAATTTGAGAATACGCAAAGTCTGCTCGTTAAGGCTTTCCATAGAGCGGAGAAGCGGAGTCTTTTTATCAAGAGCCTCACCTGTATATGAACAGAATGCAGTAGGAATACAAAGTGTATGTTCCTTTACAAAAGGGTATGCCGTCGGATCCCAGACAGTATAGCCGCGAGCCTCGAATGTAGCACGGCGACCTCCAGAAGGGAAAGAAGAAGCGTCTGGCTCACCCTTGACAAGCTCTTTTCCGCTGAAACTCATAATAACAGTTCCGTCATCCTGAGGAGTGATAAATGAGTCATGTTTCTCTGCCGTAATACCAGTAAGTGGCTGGAACCAGTGCGTATAGTGGGTAGCACCTTTCTCTATTGCCCACTCCTTCATGGCATGGGCAACAACATTAGCAACATCAAGTTTTAGCGGCTCTCCGTCATCAAGAGTCTTTACAAGAGCTTTGTAAGTCTCTTTAGGCAGTCGCTCACGCATAACTTTTTTATTGAAAACCATGCTTCCAAACAATTCAGGTACGTTCACCATACGGTCCCCCTAATCAGAATAAATAAAAAAGGCGATGTACACATTCTTTCTTTTTTAAGAAAAAGGAATATGTACATCGCCTTTGATGTATGCTTATTTATATAATTTTATCAAAAAAACGTCAATGGGCTTAAAAAACTTTTTTGATATTTGCCTAAATCGCAAATTTAGAGTATATAAGTAAAGAATGCGTATGAAAAAACTGATTTCTTTAATAACTATCACAATATTAAGTGCTGCAATGCTGTTTTCCGCAGAAATAACGCTTCCTACAGGAGAGAAAATCCGCGGTTCTATCATAAAAAAGACCGCAGACGGTACGATTCTTGAAGTAAGGCTTGTGCACAAAACAGATGTCTCCACACCGCTAGGCATTTTTCCTGCGACAGGCAAACTTGTCTACTACCCTTGCGGAGTACTTGAATCATTCAAATTTAACGAGCCGACCGCTGTTCAGATTGGCAAAAACAAAATAAACATCTCGCAAGCAGTTTTTTCCGAGGAAGGCACTGTAATAAAAGCCGAGATAAAGGAAGACACACCGATTGAAACTCCTTACGGCACGGTCACGGCTTCGCAAATGCAAAACATTGAGTTTTACGGCAACGGAAACATAAAATCCCTGCTGCTCTCAAAGCAGAGTCAAATCACGATTGATTCCGAGAGGGTTGTTGCCTTTTCAAAAAGCGAGCTTAAATTCCATGAGAACGGAAAAATCGCATATATTAACCTACGCTCACCAGCAAAACTAAACACGGTATTTGGAAAAATCAAGTGCAAAGAGAAATCAGAAGTTTTTTTCGATGAACAGGAAATTGCTTACGAGTTCTCGCTAGGAACTATCTATAAATGCCAGATTGAAGGGAATGAAGTTATTCTGGACGGTTTTGCTCCTATAAAAATGAACGCGAACAATGTCCCAAGAATATTCAGAACCTACAAGAATGAGTTTAGGATTGGTCGGTTCAACCTGAAACTTGACGCAAACGAGGATGTCAGTATGCTTGTACGCTGCTACGATGACGGTTCATACGCCTTCGTAACTTTCGCAGGAGATTGCGAGACACGTATCAGCCTCACAGTAAATGACTCATCAAAAAAGATTTCTGTAAACGGTTTTTTCATCACGCCAGACAAACAAAAGCTTTGTGCATGGAAAAAAGCAGAAAACTCGCAAAAATCAGATTTGTACATCTTTAACGCGGCTCAAGACGGAACGACAGGATGCAAGGAGTACAAAGAGCGTTTTTATGACTACTACCAGTATTTACGTAAACACTACAATGAAATATTTGAGCAGGCTCCTTTCAAGGTAAACTCAGACGGAGCCATAACAAGCTATGTCTCAGCCTTTAAGAGCAGCAAGCCAAGCTACACAGATTTTGTCGAGTAACTGGCTTTCTAAAATGAAACGCCAGTAAGCCTTACTTAGTTGACATCTGCGTAGTGTACAACTCATAGTACGCACCATGGTGCTGCATCAGCTCCTCGTGCGTGCCTTGATCCGCAATGCCCTTGTTATCAATTACAATTATAAAGTCAGCGTTCTTTACAGTACTCAGCCTGTGAGCAATCACAATCGTAGTCCTGCCCTTTGAAAGCTCCTCAAACGCACCTTGAATTTTCTGCTCCGTAACAGAATCAAGGGCACTCGTCGCTTCATCAAGAACAAGAATCGGCGGATTCTTCAGAAAGACGCGGGCAATGCTTATTCGTTGTTTTTGACCGCCAGAAAGCTTTATACCTCGCTCACCTACAATCGTATCAAATTTTTGAGGCATAAGCTGTATGTCGTCATAAATCTCAGCACGGCGGGCGGCAAGCTCAATCTCGGCGTCCGTGGCATCAGGTTTGCCGTAAGCAATATTTTCCCTTACGGTTCCTGCAAACAGAAAAACGTCCTGCTGCACAAAACCAATCTGCTGCCGCAAAGATTTTAGCGTAACAGTCTTTATGTCAGTTCCGTCAATCAGGATTTTACCGTCAGTACAGTCATAAAAACGCGGCAGCAAGTGGCATACAGTAGTCTTTCCGCCACCGCTGGAACCTACTAGGGCAAGTTTTTTTCCAGCCGGCAGGTTAAAGCTGAGATTCTCAATAACCGAGCCATTCTCGCCATAACCAAACGTCACATTCTGATACTCTACAGCCCCGCAAACATTCTCCATGACTGCGGCATCAGGGATTTCATCCGTCTCCTCATGGGTATGCATAACCTCGCTAAAACGCAAAAAGCCTGCCATACCTGTCGAAAACTGCTCAACAAAGTTTGTCAGGCGGCGGATTGGCTGCAAAAAGGCCGCTACGAACATATTCGCCGCCACAAGGTCGCCAAGAGTCATCTCTCCTTTCAAAATAAAATATCCGCCAACGGCAAGAACAACAACGGCAAGGGAATGAGTCGCAAATTCCATGCGGCTGTGGAACTTTGCCATCATGCGGTAATAAAAACGCTTTGCAGAGATAAAATCCTCATTGCTTTTCTCAAACCGCTTTATCTCATATTCCTCATTAACAAAGACTTTAGTTACCCTAGCCCCGCTTATCGCACTCTCAAGGTCAGCATTTATCGTAGCAGTCTGGGATTTTACCTGCTTGCTTGACTTCATTATGCCGTTCTTGCTGGAACGGGTCATAAAAATCATCAGAGGAAGGGCAAGAAAAACAACTGCCGCAAGTTCCCATCTTATGCGGAACATTACGATAAACGCACCGCCCAAGGTAAGGACTGATATAATCAAATCTTCGGGACCATGATGAGCAAGCTCGGAGACTTCAAACAAATCCGTGGTAGCCCTGCTCATTATCTTTCCCGTGCGGTTCTTGTCAAAAAAACTGAACGACTGCTTCTCAATGTGCTCAAAAATATCGCGGCGCATATCCTTCTCAACGTAAACGCCGAACATATGCCCTAGATAGGAAATGAACCATTGCCCCGCAGCCCTGAAAATATAAAGCAAAAAACAACCTGCGATAATCAGCACGAATGTTCTGAGCGTCTTATCGGGAGCTTCTCCATAGCATGGGAGCACCTCATTCAATGTGTATCTTGAAATAACAGGAAAAGACAAATCAATGAGCGAAATCAAGAGCGCAAACAGCAAATCCGCAAAAAAAAGTGGTAGGTGAGGTCTAAAGTACGACAAAAAGAATCTTAAGTCATTCTTCGTAACATGAATCTTAGAGGAGTGTTCCATAAAAATAATTTTATCAGAAAAAATATTTTTTCAAAATCCTTTGCTTGCCGTTTCTATAATATATGTTAAACTTATATTAATGTTTTTTTATGATATTTTAGTCTGACATCATTTTTGGTAAAGGAGCTCTAATGGGAAAGAGACGTGAAAGCCTTTTATTCAAATTCGGCATTATTTTTATCACATTCACCATAGTCATGCTTATTCTCAGCGGAATAGCAACCTACTACAACCAGAACAAGTCATACAAGCTAGAAAGGGAAGAAAGCATTCAGTACGTTGCCTCTTATCTCGATAATCTGCTCTTAACAGAAGGCGAAAACTTTGCCTATTATCAAAAATACTTTCTCTCCCATTACAGAGACATTTTGATTCCCCTCAATTTTGGCACAACGGAGATTCAGCTCTCAAAAAAGAACTATGAGAAGCTGTTCTCAGAAAGCTATCCAGGCAAAGTACTGGGCAAGGATATTTCATTTGAAGAACTTTCTGACGAAGTCAAGCTTGCGTTCACAATCTATCACCATGAATATTTTCTTGATAAATTTGAAAAAGCAAGAAAACTTTTTAATCTGATTTATGTAGAATACATCATTCCATTTGAATCTACAGAAACCGAGACCCTTGACGTCATGTATGCCCTTGACGCGTTGCGTGATGAACGTATCGTAGACGGAAAAAAATACATAGAGCTTGGGATTACAGTTTCTCACAAGCTTAAAAACCATAAAACTGAATTTGAAGCATGGAACACAGGAAAGAGACCTTCTGGCTTTGACACTTTTGATAACGAATACGGTAAAACCTATGCTTTCTACTCGCCTGTAATCATAAACGGAGAAAAACTCGGTGTCATCGGCGTTGAAGTTGAGATTGCTAAAGTCAATAAGAACATTTTGCACAACACGCTTACTCAAGCAGCCGCAATAGGAAGTATTCTGATTATCTGTGTCATAATCATGCTGATAATCATCTACAAAAAATACATCTCAAAGCTTGAGCATTTAAAGAACAACATAGGCGATTATACAGTAAAAAAAGACGTTTCTATCACAAGCGAAATAGAACGAAACGCAACTGGCAATGACGAAATTTCAATTCTCGCAAAGCAGTTCTCATCGATGGTTCTGGAGATTGAGAATTACATGAAAACCCTCCTTGCCACCACAAAGGAACTGAAAGATACAAAGCTCCATGCAACCGTGATGAGCGAGCTTGCCACAAAAGATGCCCTTACAGGAATACGCAACAAGACCGCTTATGACAAAGAGTTTGCACGCCTAGAATGGTCAATAGAAGAAGGAACGGCAGAGTTCGGGATTGCTATGGTCGACTTGAATTTCTTGAAGCGTATAAACGACACCTACGGTCATGAACAGGGCAACATCGCTATCAAAAAGCTGTGCTACATAGTCTGCCACGTATTCGAGCATTCCCCTGTATTCAGGATTGGCGGCGATGAATTCGTCATAATTCTTGAAAACGACGACTACAAAAATATCGAATCCCTTATCAAGGAATTCAATGACAAGCTAGAGGCAATGTCAAAAGAAGAAAACCTTGAACAATGGGAAAAAGTCTCAGCAGCGATTGGCTACGCTCTTTATAATGCCTCGATTGACTCAAGTGCCGCAAACGTCTTCAAACGTGCGGACAAAGCTATGTATAACCGAAAAAGAGAGATGAAAGCCATTCGTGAGAACTAAACATCAATAAGCGAAGTTTGCCTACAGGTAAGCGTCTCCAATATTCACAAAGATTTCAAAACTCTGCTATAATTTTATTATGAATGATTTTGAAAACAACAACATAACACAAGACGAGGAGACTCAGGAAAATCCTCCTGTAGGTCCAAAAACAGCACTTGTAACAATCATTGGTCGTCCGTCAGCTGGAAAGTCAACATTCTTGAATACAGCAGCAGGGGAACCAGTCTCGATAGTCTCTGCAATTCCGCAAACGACACGCAACGCAATACGCGGTATAGTAAACACATCATTAGGACAGTTGGTTTTTGTTGACACGCCGGGCTATCACGACTCTGAAAAGAAGATGAACCTTCGCATGAGAAACATCGTTGCCGACAATCTCGCAAACTCCGATGCGATTCTCTACATTATAGACGCAACAAGGAACTGCGCGGAAGAAGAGCGGCTTATAACAGCCCTGCTTGAAGAGCACACCGACAAACTTGTAATCGCAATAAACAAAACAGATGAAAAACAAGCAATGCTTGTGCACGTACACAATTTTATCAACGCGCACCTTAAAGCTGTTCCTGCAAACAGGATTCTTGAAATCTCCGCAAAAAACGATGTCGGTATAAACGACGTTCTAAAAGCACTTTATGAAATTGCACCAGAAGCTCCTAAACTTTACTCCGAGGAATTCTACACCGATCAGGAAGTTGACTTCAGAATCGCAGAAGTAATCCGAGAACAGGCTATCAACAGGCTTGACCAGGAGCTTCCTCATTGTATTTATGTCCAAATTGCCGACATGGAGATGAAAACACCAAGCAAAATGTGGTGCCGCGCATTTCTGTTCGTTGAGACAGAAAGCCAGAAAGGAATTGTCATTGGCAAAGGCGCGCAAATGATAAAAACGATACGAATAGAAAGTATGAAGC
>CADCRJ010000307.1 GCA_902803735.1 uncultured Spirochaetaceae bacterium | reverse complement strand
TATATATAGCCAATAATTACGGCGGATGAAGTTGAGGCGAGCGTTGAGAAAATCGTATTTAAAAGCGACTGCCGCCAGCTTTCTGAAAAAATCACTTCAGAAAAATCTTTGGCGGTAGGAGTGAGAAATACAAGAACTAATGGAAAAACAATGCAGAGCGCGATTGCAAGATACAGAACAGACCACGCCGCTGCAAGAGATTTGCTTTTCTCGAACAAAATTATTTTACTTCTTTTGACCATTTTGTTAAAACAGCATCTTTTTGAGAAGAAGCTGCATTTACATCATAATCGATTAAGTCAAGAGACTCTATACCCACGGTTCCTGGAACTCGTTTTGCATTTGGATTTACTGGTGTCGCAAAGCTGATTTTGCACATAAGTTCCTGAGCCTCTGGGGAGAGCATAAAATCAACGAATTTTTTAGCCGCATCAAGATTCTTTGAATTCTTTATAATCGAGATACAGTCTACGTCTCCAGCTGTTTTTGGAGGGGCGACAAGCTCAACGTCATAGCCTTCTGTTTTGAGGCGGGCAAGCTCGTGCGTAAATGAAATTCCGATTGGGTATTCGCCTGTACAGATTAGTTTTGCTGGGGCGCTGCCTGAATCAGGAAACTGACCTACAAGCGGTACCAGGTTGAGAAGATATTCCCAGCCCTTGTCCTGACCAAGCCTTTGCAACTGGTTCTGCACAAAAAGATAGGCAGTTGAAGATGAAACTGGATTTGTCAGCACAACCTCGCCTTTGTATTCCGGTCTGAGAAGGTCGTCCCATGTCTGCGGAAGTGGGAGAGAAGGAAATTTTTCCTTGTAAAGCGAGTTGTTTATTCCGATGCCAAGAGTCAGTACGCAGAATCCTGTCCAAGTGCCATCCTTTGAAACCGCATACGACGGCAAACCTTGTGCAAGGGGGGATTCATAAGTCTCAAGAGCGCCTTCCGCATCTGCCTTGATATGGTAGCTTGAAGCACCGCCCAAGAGAATATCAGCCTGAGGGTCGTTTTTCTCTGTAAGGACTCTGTTTACAAGCTCCCCAGTAGAAGCTCTAAGAAAATTTGTCTTGATTCCTGTCTTTTGTGTGAACAGTTCCGTAAGTGCAAGAGTCTCTTCTTCGTCTATAATTGAATAAATCTTAAGTTCTGCTGAATCAGAGCTATTTGCATCAGATTTTGAATTGCATCCTGCAAACGCAACTACACAGAGAGCGGCAATAAATAAACTGACTTTTTTCATATTTATTTTCTCCTTCTGGACTGCAATATATTTGTTTTTTTGGTCTATGTGTATAGCCAGATTGAGAAAAAAGCGTAAAGCCAGATTAAGGCGAGAGGGGGGATGGGGGAAATACATAGCGTAAACAAGAAACTTACGATTCTTTGTGATTTTTGCGGTGAAATTTTATTGGTTACGTTATAATTGAATTATGGATTTTGTTGCACGGTACAGAGAAAATGAACCTCATTTTCAGAACCTTGAAGAGCATTTGACAGAAACTGCTCAACTTGCTCAAGTTTTTGGAAAACCTTTTGGTTTTGGCTTTTTGGCACAGCTTTCAGCACTTTTGCATGATG
The DNA here is from genome assembly GCA_902803735.1 of uncultured Spirochaetaceae bacterium. Taxonomy (GTDB): domain Bacteria; phylum Spirochaetota; class Spirochaetia; order Treponematales; family Treponemataceae; genus Treponema_D. The sequence continues at coordinate 541 of CADCRJ010000307.1, read as the reverse complement.
CAGGAAAGACAAGTAAAAACTGGCAGGAGTATTTGAGAAAATCAATCGAGGGAAAAACACAGTCTAAAATAGACCACTCAACAGCAGGTGCAAAACTGCTTTCAGAAATGTAACAGCCAATTTTGAAATTGCAAAAATTACGTCACTCTTTCACAGGGGAGTGAATTGAAACTCTTGAAGTATTTACGAACATATTGAATGCCAACATCTGCAATTTGCAAAAAAATACAAAATGTTAAAAAACTATAAGGGAGGCTATAGAAAAAATGATAAAATGATTTTTCAGAAAATATGGAAACGTTGCTAAAAGAGAAAATAAAAGCAATACTAGAAATATGTACGAATGAAAAAAAAGTAAGGATGAAAAATATGAAAGATAAGGAAATTGACTATGATAGATTTTTTTCAAACTTTAAATGTAAAGCGATTTGTTTTCGCTGATGGTGATAATGTAAATAATCCAAAGGTATTTATTGACTTTCTTAATGAAAAGAAATTATTAGAACTTGATACTCAGATTATTTGTTTTATTGGGGCAAAT
>CADCRJ010000306.1 GCA_902803735.1 uncultured Spirochaetaceae bacterium | reverse complement strand
AGATTCCGTCAACGTCTTTCCACGTCTGAATCTCGTCAACATTGAGGGCTGCACCGAGCATAGTTGCGCTCAAATCGCTTCCACCACGACCAAGAGTAGTAATAATGCCATTCTTGTCTTTCGCAATGAATCCTGTAACAATCGGAATCTCTTTCTGTTTTCCAGTCTTATAATCGTTAAGTTTTTCAGGGATGTTCTGCCAAACTTCATCAAGAAGCTCCGCAGCCATATAGCGTGAATCTGACACAAAACCAACGTCCCAAGCATCATAGAAACGAGCTGCTGTTCCATTCTGCTCAAGGTAAGCGGCCATCATGCGGACACTCATGCGCTCGCCAAAGCTTACCAAATAGTCACGTGTGCGTTTCGTAAGCTCGTGCAACATAGAAATACCTGTCAAAAGTGTTTTAAGCTCATCGAGAAGTTCTTTAATTGCAGGAACATTGATTTCAAGCTCTTTTGCTGTATCCAAGTGAAGTTTCTCAACTTTCTCGATATCAACGGAACCTTTTACTGCCATATCCGCAGCTTCAAGCAAATGGTCCGTGGTATCGCCCATAGCACTAAGAACTACAATCGGCCTTTTTTCTGCATAAGCCTGAATGATACCAGCAACGTGCTTTATTCGCTCTGCGTTTGCAACAGAGCTACCGCCAAATTTCATAACTATCATAAATTTTCCATCCTTTTCCGATGATTCTCAATTCTAGCAAAAATGAGCATAACCTACAATATACTAATCCGTAACAACCTTGAAGACACACTCAAGATTCGGCAGGTCGATTTTTGACGGTTTTACTGTCACAGTTTCGTTCAAAGCACAATTAGTGCCTGCTATTTGAGTTTCCATGCCGACAGACGGAATAAAGAACAGCGGTATTTTGCCCTGATTGTCAACGCAGACAGCCTCCCCTGACCAGTCTGGATTCTGCATAAAATACACAAGAGTCCAATGCATACGGCTGTTGCGCTCCGCTTTACGGCTCGCCTGAGCAGCAGCATCTCCAGCACTCATATCCATCAGCATCGTGTCCTTGTCAATGAGTTTCTGACCTGTCAAAAATGCCCGAAGCTGCTCGTGGCTTATTAAGTCACCATAGCGGCGCAATGGAGACGTTACCTGACTGTACATACCAATTCCCAACCCCGCATGAACGGACGGCGTAACAGTAACATTGCGTTTTCTCATGCAACGCCTAAGCCTGAACTGTCCTGCAAGCCCATCTGGAATATCAGCAGGAATCTCTGGAGCTTCCTGACTGATAAATGGGAACGGAAGTCCGTTCTTGAACGCAAAGCGGGCAGCCCCTTCTCCCGCAAGAAGCATTGCTTCTCGGACAACATCCGCACTCTCTGGATGCGGAGAAGGAACAATCTCGACTTTTTTAGTCTCTGGATCTACGGAAATATGCACTTCAGGGATTGCGATAGAAACCGCACCCGCCTTTGTGCGTCTTTGTAAATTACGGCGGGCAATATCAAACAAAGGTTTTAGCTCTGCGGAGTTTTTTTGTTCATCAGCAGCCTCGTAAGAAAGACGTTTTACATTTACAATAGTACGAAGCACATCACAGCTTTCAATATCACCGTTATCTGCAAATTTTATCTTAAAACTCAAAGCCCGGCTCTCTTCCTTTAAGCCCAAAGCATACTCTTCAAGACAGTCCTCGCTAAGCATACGGCTAGCTCCCTCTGGAATATAAAGGGTCGCACCCCTTGCACGGGCAGCCTTGTCAACATCAGAGTCATGCATCACAAAACAAGCAGGGTCTGCAATATGAACCCACAAAAACTCGCCGTCCCAAGCTATCGCATCATCAGGGTCTGTTGACCATGCATTATCGATTGCGTAAGAAATGCCAGGAACACGCACACGCTCTTCTTCTGGCGGGTTTCCAAGTCCTTCCGTAGCACTTTTCATGCTCAAGCCCCAACGGAGCGGATAAGGATTCCTTGTAATTTTCCAGACACCTGTGTCCAAAAGCAACTTGTGCGCTCGCTCAGGTGTTTCTTTTATTCCGGCATCATGCATAGTCTTGCTTTTCTCGGTTTTTCCAAGGGCAAGAGCCTCTACATCGCCCATAAAAACAAAATCCTCTGGCAAAAGTTTATTCGCCTTTAACCTAGAAAGGAATTCCTCCCTGATTTCTGCCGCATGGGATTTTTCATAATCTTTCTTTTTTAAGCTCTCAATTGTTTCTGCTGCACGCGGAACAAAAGAAATCTCTGTTCCAGTAATTCTTTCCTCAAATTCAAATGAAGCCTTTAATACTGAATATATTCCCCATTGCTCATCAGGAATTACACTACCCCTGATAAGTTCCGCGAGTTCTTGCAAAGATACAGGAGCCGTCGCAGTTTGTTCATCACTAGAAAGAAGCTCATAAATCTCAGCTAACTGGGATTTTACCTCAGAATTGTCCGAGGTTGCTGATTCTGCAAATGCTAATACGGAATCAATACCTGAGCAGGGACTTGCACAAAGAAGCATAACGT
>CADCRJ010000305.1 GCA_902803735.1 uncultured Spirochaetaceae bacterium | reverse complement strand
GTGCACCAATTCCTGCAGGAGCAGAAGTTATGAACGCAGCCTTTGTAACGACAGCATCGGTACAGGGCGAGAATGACCAAAAGGCTGACCGCTGGTACTGGAGACCATGGGCAATAAGCCATCAGGATATTTACGACGCAGAAGTCCGCTGCTTCTGGGACAGACTGCCAATAGGCAGCCAGAGCTTTGAATTCCTGTTCCGTGCTCAGCGTACAGGCATTTATGGCACTCCAGCCACTACAGCCGAGTGTATGTACGAACCAGAAATCTTTGGACGCAGCAATGGCTACACTTGCAGGGTTGAAGACTAAGAGTGTTTCTAAGCCTGCTCTTCAAGCACCAAATCGCAGACTGTCGCATTCGTTGCTTTTACAAGGTCTGCGGGTGTAAGACAGAGCTGTTGCCCACGAACGCCCGCACTCACATAGATTTTATCGAATTTGAGTGCGGATTCATCTATAAATGTCGGATATGATTTTTTCATGCCGATTGGGCTGCAACCGCCCCTTATATAGCCTGTAAGCGCAAGAAGCTCTTCCTGCTTTACAGGCTTTATTTCCTTTGCACCACAAGCCTGTCTTGCTTTTTTTAGGTTTATCTCGTGCAAAGCACTTTGGCAGAATACGGCAACTTGCTTTGATTCTGTGCGCATTACTATTGTCTTAAAGCAGGCAGCGGCATCAATTCCAAGCTTTTCGGCAGTTTTTTCGGCTGCCCCATGAGAAAGCTCATGCTCGCCGTCATCCTCATAAGAAAGTGTCTCATATTTGATTTTTGCGGAATCAAGAATCCGCATCGCATTTGTTTTTTTCATGCGACAATCATACTATCTTTGAAGTTTTTTGTCTGTGACTTTTATAGCTCTATGATTGCATACTTAGGGTAGTCTCGCACGTCGATTATACGCTGATTGCGAGAACCTCTGTAATTCAGGGTCAAATCCCTCTCTTCCAAAACAAAGGGACCATCCACGAGGGTGTCAATGCAAGAAAGCATCCTGTCAGTATATTCTGTGTATTTGCGACCACCCTTCACCAGATCCTTGTCAAGAATATAGCCAGTCCAACACCAAATATCCTTTTTAGGGTATATTCTACGGATTTTTTCCAAAAAAGGAGCAAGAACAGCCTGATTCTCTTCCTCAAATGGCTCTCCGCCAAGCAAAGAGAATCCAGCGATATGCTCAGGAGCAAGGGCTTTCAGTATCTCATCCTCAGTTTGAGCCGTAAAAGGCTCTCCATAGCAAAAATCCCAAGTACACTGATTAAAACAGCCCTTGCAACAATTCCTGCAACCAGACACAAACAGAGAGACACGAACCCCAAGACCGTCGGCGACATCTATTTTTTTTATATTAGCGTAATTCATTCTTGCAGTTCCGCACAAAGCTTACAAATGAAGAACTCGCTCTTTTATTTCTTGAGTGCGTCCCTGATTCCAGTACTGTGTACCAATATAACCGCAAGTACGGCGAGCAACGTTCATCATCGCCTGATCACGGTTACCACAATTAGGGCATTCCCACACAAGCTTGTTCTCATCGTCTGTCACAATGCGAATTTCTCCTGTATAGCCACATTTCTGACAGCAGTCACTCTTTGTGTTAAGCTCCGCATACATGATGTTGTCATAAATATGCTTGAGCAAAGCCATTACAGCAGGAATATTATTCTCCATATTCGGAACTTCGACATAACTTACAGCACCGCCTGGAGAAAGTTCCTGAAACTGGCTCTCAAAACTAAGCTTTGTAAATGCGTCAACTTGCTCCGTTACGTGAATATGGTAGCTGTTAGTAATATAGTTTTTGTCCGTTACGCCAGGAATCTCGCCAAAACGCTTTTTAAGGCACTTTGCGAATTTATATGTCGTTGATTCAAGCGGAGTACCGTACAAAGAAAAATCAATGTCGCTGGCATCTTTCCACTCAGCACACTTCTGATTCATCTTTTTCATAACATCAATTGCAAACGGAGTTGCTTCAGGGTCAGTATGGCTCTTACCAGTCATATATCGGACACACTCGCAAAGCCCTGCATAACCAAGAGAAATTGTTGAGTAACCGCCAAAAAGCAGCTTGTCAATTGTCTCGCCCTTTTTAAGGCGAGCAAGGGCACCATTCTGCCAAAGAATCGGAGCCACATCGCTAGGAGTTCCAAGCAGACGTCTGTGACGCAGCATAAGTGCCCTATGGCAAAGCTCAAGACGCTCGTCAAAAATCTTCCAGAAAGCGTCCATATCACCGCCAGAAGAACAAGCTACATCAACCAAGTTTATTGTAACAACGCCCTGATTAAAGCGACCATAATACTTGTGCTTGTTAGGAACATAGTTCTGAGCGTTTGCGATGTTACCGCTACCTTCCTGTGTAAAGCGGTCTGGAGTAAGGAATGAACGACATCCCATGCAAGTATAAACATCACCCTTCAACTCCAGCATCTTCTTCTCGCTGATATAGTCAGGAACAAGTCTTCTCGCAGTGCATTTTGCAGCAAGCTCTGTAAGATAGTAATATTTTGAGCCTTTCTCAATGTTGTCAGATTCAAGAACATAAATGAGCTTAGGGAACGCTGGAGTAACCCAGTAACCAGCTTCATTCTTAACACCCTGATAACGCTGTCTGAGGACTTCCTCCAGAATCATCGCAAGGTCGGCCTTCTCGCGCTCGTCCTTTGCCTCGTTGAGATACATAAAGACAGTTACAAAAGGAGCCTGTCCATTTGTCGTCATAAGCGTTACAACCTGATACTGGATTGTCTGAACGCCTCTCTTTATCTCATCACGTAATCGCATCTCTACGATTGCATTCTTCTGCTCGTCCGTATACTTTACGCCAGTCTGAGACTCCATCTCCGTAATCTCGCGGCGGAATTTCTGTCGGCTGACCTCAACAAAAGGTGCCAAGTGAGTGAGCGAAACACTCTGACCGCCATACTGGCAAGAAGCAACCTGCGCAATAATCTGGGTCGCAATATTACAAGCCGTTGAGAACGAATGCGGCTTGTCGATTTTTGTTCCGCTGATTACGGTTCCGTTCTGAAGCATATCCTCAAGGTTCACAAGGTCGCAGTTGTGCATGTGCTGGGCAAAATAATCCGCATCGTGAAAGTGAATAAGACCTTCCTTGTGAGCCTGAACAATCTCCTCATCAAGAAGGAATCTTGTCGTTATGTCCTTGCTAACCTCGCCTGCCATGTAATCACGCTGAACAGACACTACGACAGGATTCTTGTTCGAATTCTCCTGCTTAACCTCTTCGTTATTGCATTCAAGAAGAGACATAATCTGATCGTCTGTAGAATTTGCACGGCGCATAAGTGCATGCTGGTAGCGGTATGTAATGTATTTTTTCGCAATGTCAAAAGCTTTTGCCTTCATAATTGCGTTCTCAACCAAATCCTGAATGGACTCTACGTTCATCTCGTGTTTTTCAGCTTCACACAGTTTTTCAATTTCGTCCGCAATCTCACGAATTTTTTTGTCGGACATCTGTTCTGAAAGGGGAACTTCTTTATTAGCCTTTGTTATTGCTGTAACAATTTTTCCTTGATCAAAAGTAACTTCCTCACCATTTCTTTTTATAATCTTCATAATGCCCTCTTAGTACTTTATTATCGTCATTATCTCTTGACATTTTATAAAAATTGTGTGTTTTTTATTTTTTTTCAGAAAAACTACTCTATATCTAGTGTACATTTTGCACACAGGATAAATATATATTCGTAGAATTATGTTGTCAATTGGATAACTTGTGGATAACTATGGGATAAAAGTGTATATCTTGGCGATAACCTCTGAAAACAAGACTGTAAGCAGAGCTAAACCGTATTGGATTTTTACGCGTTTTTTTATGAAAAAAGCCAAATGAACACCATGATTATACGCACAAAAACAAGCGGACTCGACAGCAGAGACAATGACGAACTTGGCATCTGCATTTTATCCACAAAAAAATGCATCTTGTAAGAAATTCATTTTCAGATACATTTTTATGCTATAAAATATGGGTATCTCTAAAAATCAATCAATACAAATTAAAGGGAATTAAAAATGAATTACATTTCTGCTGCTGTTTATGTTCTGATTGCTGTCTCAATGGCAATCGGAATAAGGATTGCACCGAGAAAAAAGCTCAATCAGGACTATCTCTCGCTCGATGCAATGACTTGCCTAAAAGGGGTCATGGCACTTTTCGTACTGCTGCACCACCTTGCACAAAAAAAACTTTTTCAGGAGACGAACACAATTCCTATATTCGAGCAGATTGGCTTTCTGTTCGTAGGAGTTTTCTTTATGTGCTCTGGCTACGGACTATACAAAAGCTTCAAGACAAAGGCAAACTACCTTGACGGATTCTTGAAACGCCGTATCCTTCCTATCGTAATCGCTTATTACGTGATGATTATAATCTATGCGGTTTACCACATTCTTACTGGCAGCAAGTTCACTACTGCCGAATGGATTCTTAAACTCTCTGGTCTCGTATTGATAAACACTCAGGGCTGGTTCGTGCCAGTAATCATACTGATGTACCTTTCGTTCTATTTTATATTCAAGAATGAAAAGCTGCACAAATACGCAATTCCTGTTCTGCTTGCCATTACGCTTATTCAAGGGCTTCTCTTCTGCGTTCTGAACCATTTTCCGTGGTACGTGGATGAGATGGGCTGGTGGATGAAAGAAGGGGCTTTTAACAATCTTCCGTGGTGGAGAGGATTCTGTGCACTTCCTTATGAAGGCGAATGGTGGGTAAATTCAACAATCGGTTTTACGGCAGGAATCATGCTCGCAAAACACGAGAAAAGCTTTACAGAATGGTTTTCAAAACACTTTGCCATTAAATTTCTTGCCGCTCTTGTAAGTCTCATTTTGATTACAATACTGGGCTTTTATTGTATGTGGAATATCAGCTACTGGACAGAGTTTGGCGGAAACTTAGGCTTTACGAACAAGCTCATTTGCTATGCCGTACAATGCGTTCAAGTAGTTTTAACGGATTTATTCATCGTAGTTTTGATGCTAAAAGTTTGCGTACAAAACAAGTTCTACACGTTCTTGGGAAAACGCAGCCTTGAGATGTATCTCATGCAAGAAATCGCCCTGTTCGGCTGGCTCTTCCTCATCGAGCAAGACAGAAAACCGCTGTTCCAGCCGAACAACTGGAACGTAGTCCTGTACATAGTGGCTGTCTCCTTAACGGTCAGTTTCTCTGCAACGGTCTATAACTTGGTGAACAGAACGCTTTCCAGAGGATTGAAAAAATAAAGAGACAAGTTTCGAGCAAAAACTTTCAAGCACAGGTTTTTACCTTTTTTTAATTTTTCTGTGTTTTGCATTTTTTTGCTCTTTCTCCAAGATTAGTCAGAATGCCAGGTTTTTAGACCCCTGGCATTCTGAGTGCTCTATTAGTTTACTTTGCCAATTGGTGTAAGATCCAAAGGCTCGTCTTCGCAGATTTTTCTGATGAATTCCACGATGTCTGCTGCAATGTAGCAGGCTTCTTCAATTGGTGAACCGTCATTGCAT
>CADCRJ010000304.1 GCA_902803735.1 uncultured Spirochaetaceae bacterium | reverse complement strand
CCTGCATGGTCATCAAGATGTGCCGTAGCTTCTTTTTCCTGCTTGTCCGCAATTTCAATTGCATTCTCTATTACAGAAAGAGAAATTACTTTGTCCATCTTGAAAATGTCTGCCAAAGCTTCGCTTGCTTTCTGGTTCTTGCCGTTGGAAGCTTTTTGCAATGCAGAGAGGGCTACAGGAGTTGCCAAATCGTTCTCAAGACCTTCTCGGAACTTTTTGAGGTTCTCGCTTTCTTGCAAGTTTTCTGCAATTTTTTCAAGAATTTCTGAGAAGTTATCTTTTGTAAGCTCTATCTTCTCTTCTTTTTTTGCTTTTGAAACGAGCTTTGCTACGCGTTCGTTTAGGGCAGCCCTTCCGTTCTTTGCTGATTCAAGTGCGTCCGTTGAGAAAATTAGTGGTTTTCTGTAATGACCGCCAAGCAGGAAGAATCTGTAGTCCAATGGAGCAAAACCTTTGCTTGTGAGTGAGAAACCTTTTTCTGGAGGCAAGTCGGTCTGGAGCGTTATAAAGCGACCGCTTGATTTGCTCATTTTTCCGCCTTCAAGAATCAGGAACTCATTGTGCAGCCAGTATTTGACCCAAGGTCCGTTTGCCCGCTCTGATTCGTCAAAGCTGCCCTCGCTCTGTGCAATTTCGTTTGTGTGGTGCACCGGAACATGGTCAATTCCGCCTGTGTGGATGTCAAAATGCTTTCCAAGGTATTTCATGCTCATTGCAGAGCACTCGATGTGCCATCCTGGATAGCCGCGTCCCCATGGAGAATCCCATGTCATAGCCTGATTCTCGAATTTTGATTTAGTGAACCAAAGAACGAAGTCGCCAGGATTCCTCTTGTTTTCATCGACTACGACAACATTTCGCTTGCCTTTTCCTGCGATGAGTTTGTCCAAGTCTAGGTTTGCGAGCTTACCGTAATCAGGGTAAGTAGAAATGTCGTAGTAGAGGTTTCCACCTGCCATATAAGTGTGACCATTAGCTTCTATCTGTTTGATAAGCTCTATCATCTCATTTATATGGTCTGTTGCTTTACAGATTACGTCTGGATGACGAATATTAAGAGCATCAATATCTTTTATAAAAGCATCTGTGTAGTATTTTGCTACTTCTAGTACGCTCTGATGGCGTTCCTCTGCGCTCTTTACCATTTTGTCGTCACCGTCATCTGTATCACCTGTCAAATGACCTACATCCGTAATGTTCATTACGTGTTTAATGTCATAACCGAGGTATGAGAGCGTTTTGTCAAGAATATCCAAAAATACATAGGCACGCAGATTTCCGATGTGTGCGTAATTGTAGACAGTAGGACCGCAACCATAAAACCCGACATGATTTTCGTGTAGCGGCACGAATTCCTGCATTGAATGACCCATTGTGTTATATAATCTTAAAGGCATAATTTACCCCATTTATTTTTTTCAATTTTAAGAATAGTACTGTCTATTCAGAATAGCTTTAATTTTACGAGAATTGAGAGAACTATTCAATAATGACAAGCATTATTATAATGTCTTTATGATAGCAATGGAAATTACAAAATTATTCAATAATACCGAATCTTTTTCTGGTTCGATTTTGCAGGACGAACCTTTGTCGAAACATACTACCATGAGAGTTGGCGGAAAAGCTTGTCTTTTCTTGCAGCCAGATAATGCAGATTCTTTTGTGTATGCTCTTAGACAGCTGAAAACACACTCTGTTCCTTATTTTTTGCTTGGCGGTGGAAGTAATGTGATTATGCCTGATTGTCCAGAATTTGTAGTTTTGTCTACAAAAAAACTTTGTTCCGCCGAAATTGCAGAAAAAAATGAGAGAGGTGCAATACTCAAGCTTGGAGCTGGGGCTTCTTGGGGGCGAGTATGCAATCTTTGCAAGGATAATTGTTTTTTAGGTTTTGAGTCTTTTTCTGGCTTGCCTGGAACTGTTGGAGGTGCATTGTACATGAACGCCACTTGTTTTGGTTTTTCTGCCTGTGACAATTTGGTGAATGTGCGTTATTTTGATATTGAAGCTGATGAGATACGGACTTATGAAAAAAATGCTGATGACTGGGGGTATAAACGCTCTCCGTTTCAAGACAGCAATCGCATTGTGCTGGAAGCGAATTTCTGTGTTAAGAGTGCTGATGTGAGTAAGGAAGCCGTTGCCGAGATTTATGCAAAAACTTTGCAGGAGCGAGTAGGGAAGGGGCATTTTTCTGCGCCAAGTGCAGGCAGCGTTTTTAAGAATGATTCTGCAAACGGGATTGTCGCAGGAAGGCTCATTGATGAGTGTGGGTTAAAAGGGCTTCAAGTTGGTGGAGCACGGGTCGCTGATTGGCATGGAAATTTTATCATAAATACAGGCAATGCAACGGCAAGTGATATAAAAGCCCTTGTTGCTCAGATAAAATCTGTTGTAAAAGAGAAAAAAGGTATTTCGCTGGATTGCGAGATTATTTTTGCTTAAAATGTCTATACCGCAATGTCTTTGTGCATTTTGCGAGCGAAAAGCGGGCAGCTCTAGGAGGAGCACAAGCCGCCCGCTGGTCTATTTTACACTCTCACCAAATGCCACTGGTAAGCCTTAAAGTGGAGCATATTTTCTGTTATCGGGAGTCCCATTTCTTCAAGTGCATCTGAAGGGTACAATTTGCCAGTTGCTTCGTCACGGTAGGTGCGTCCGCTTTCAAGGCCAGAAATCGGCACATAAAGCGGAGTCATGTTTCCGTGCATTTCAAGCTGAACAGAGCTGACTAGTGCTTCGCTCTTATCCTCTGCCACGAATGCCCAAGATGCCGTCTCGTCGGTAAACGGATTTGTGAGCCTGTAGTAGTCGCCGTTTTTAATCAGCTTGGCGTATTTTTTGTAAGATTTTACCTGGTCGCGAATCTCTTCTTTTTCCTCGGCACTGATTTTTGCAAGGTCAAGCTCGTAGCCGAAAGTTCCTGCCATCGCGACAACACCACGGGTATTCATCGGGCAAACTCGGCCTGTCTGATGGTTCGGAACGATTGAAACATGAGAGCCGACTGTGCTTGCAGGGAATGCGAATGAAGTTCCGTACTGAATGCGTGTTCGGTCGATTGCATCGGTATTGTCGGAGCACCAGATTTGCGGCGTGTAGAACATCATGCCGGCATCAAAACGACCGCCGCCGCCTGAGCAGCCTTCAAAAAGAATATTCGGGTAGCGTGAAGTGAGTTTTTCTGCGAGCGAGTAAGTGCCTTTTATAAAGTCGTAGAGGACTGCACCCTGATTTTTTACATTCTCCGCATAAGAGTAAACGTCGTTTATGCTTCGGTTAAAATCCCATTTTACATATTCAACATTCGCTGAATCCAAAACTTTGCACATTTGCTCAAAAATCGCCTCGACGACTTCCGCTCGTGAATAATCAAGAACAAGCTGATTTCGTCCGCGGACAGGCTTTCTGCCCTTAAAGTTCAAAGCCCAGTCCGGGTGTGCACGGTAAAGGTCTGAGTCCTCGTTAATCATCTCAGGCTCGAACCAGATTCCAAATTTAAGGCCAGTCTCGTTGACTTTTTCGACAAGT
>CADCRJ010000303.1 GCA_902803735.1 uncultured Spirochaetaceae bacterium | reverse complement strand
AGATTACATTACAGAGGAAGTTGAAAAGTTTTTCAAAGAACTTGTCTTAACACAAAGCGACCTTGACAAAGTTACACACTTGAGCCTAAGCCGAGAAAATGATTTTTTCTTTGAGCTAAAGCCAAGCTGGAAAGGCGAAGATTCTCTTTTTGACATTGAAAGTTTTAAGGGCATAGACCTTCTGCCAAACTTAAAGACTTACGCTTACGATGGCTTAATCTGTGCTCCTGAGCTAATTGAGGAGCTTGGCTCTCTTGAAAGAACTGGCTTAATTTCTGACGGCAGGTAATCAAAATGAAGTGCGAAAAATGTGGATTTGAATTAAATGACAATGCAAAGTTTTGCTCTGAATGTGGCGCAAAAGTCGAGAGAAAGCCGCTATTCAATCTGGGCGAAAAGAATGTAATCGCTGGCGATGTTTTTGGGCGCAAAGAAGATGTTCACATTAGCGGCAATGCCACTTTCATCGATGATGACGACGAAACAAAAAAAGCCGCAACTTGCTCAAACTGCGGAAGACACGTTCTGCTTTTGAACGGCTATACTTGCCGAGAATGTGGTAAATTTGTTTGTAGCGGCTGTTACAGCAAGGCATTTAAAGTCTGCCCAGATTGTGCCAAAAGATTTGAAAAAGCTGAATCCAAAACAAAAAGCATTATGCTAAATCTTGAGGCGTTTATAAAAAATCAAGCTGCAAGCTATGAGAGCGAAGAAGATTTTTCCAGCGGCGCAAAGGATTTTCTCAAAAATCAGCTTTTGGCAGAAGAATCAGCAAAAATCGACTCAGAAAAAGCTGAAGCCCAAGAATCTGCCGTAATCAAAGCTCCAAGTATAGTTCCAGACAAAGAAGATTTTGAATGGATTGAGCTTGCAAGAGCTGAAAAATTCAACGAGAAAGCCTTTACTGCTGAAAATGCCAAAATCGCGCTCAGGAACATTGAAAACACGATGATTCTTGTGGAAGGCGGCAGAATGTATCTTGGCAGCATAGACGAGGAGATGCATAATCCGCTGCACTTGGCTGATGTAAAAGATTTTTACATTTCGCAGATTCCCGTAACGCAAAAGCTTTTTAAGTTCTTTATGGGAACAGTTGTAACAAACAGAACGCCAAGCATTTTGGGCGATAACTTCCCGATGGACACAATCAGCCACATTGACGCCTTTGCGTTCTGCAACATCGTCAGCGCGCTTTCGGGGCTTGAGCCTGTTTACAGCGTGAGGGGCAAAACCGCTCCGTACGACTGGGAGGGCTATTCATTCCCGAATGCAAATGTTGTGTCTGAAAACTATGAAGATTTTAAGGTCTGCATAAACGAAAATGCCAACGGCTACAGGCTGCCTTATGCTGATGAATACGAATTTGCCTCCCGTGGCGGAACAAAAACAAGGGGCTTTAGATATCCTGGAAGCGACGACATAGACGAAGTAGCGTGGTATAGAACAAACAGCGGCGAATCTATGCACAAAGTTGCGCTCAAAAAGCCGAATGAGCTTGGGCTTTACGATATGCTCGGAAACATTCGGGAAGCTTGCAACAATTGCATTGAAAAGGGAATTTCTTACAGCACTTCAATACAGGTTCACGAAGAGCTTTTTGATTTTGCTTATCAAGATACTGATTGCAATACAAGAGATAGAAACTGGAACTTTGGATTCCGCCTTTCAAGAAACGGGGGACAAAAATGAAATACGAAGTAAAACTGGTGAAACAGGGATTCTTTGGACAGGACAAAATAGACATCGAAAAACTTTCAGCCGTAACAGACTTGCCTTTTGGGCTTTTTGACGAATACGGCGTTCTTGAAAAAAATAAATGCACCGAAGATTTTGCTTTTTTTTACAAAGCTGACGGTTGCAGCAAAGGCGTGTTTTTTAAAAGCGGAATAAACAAAGAGAGCGGAACAGGCGAAGTTGTTTTAACAATAAACGAACGATTTATCTATTATAAAGAGCTAGAATCCCCTTCGAGTTCTTGCCTGAAAATCCTCGTCAACGGCGTGAAAAGATTTTTCCGCACGGCAGAAATTTCAGAAAGCATTGACGGAAAAGATGTTACATTAAAAGATGGCTCTGAAAATCTTTTTTTTGAAAGCGAAGAATTCAGAAAAATATATGACGAGGAATCAAGGGAATTTTATAACTCGACCACAACTGGAATGATAAAAGGACCTTTGCACCCGCTGTTCTTAGATGATTGGAATAACGGAGAAGCTTATCGTGCTGTTTTGCAAAGTGTTGAACAGGACTGGGATTATGAAAAGCACGATTTTTTTGAAGCAGAAGATGGAACCAAAAAAGTCCGCTTCACGCTAAGCGAAAAGAAATACGCCATTATGCCGCTGGACGCTCGAACGGTGCGGGACATTTGCGGCAGAACGCCAGTCATTTGTGTTTTGGGCAAAGACCTGCCGTATGATATGGTCATTGATGAAATCGAAAAAATCTCAAAGATAGAAAAATATGATGCACGGCAGTTTGTTCATGCAAGATTTTCAAATGTTCAGCTTAAAAGAATTGTAAAGTCCGTAGAAAACCGCCTTGCTTCAGAGCAGTTCCCAGACTTCAACTTTAAGCTCGTAGTTTTTTCAAGCATCTTAAATAAAAACCCCAGCTTCTTAAGTGACTATGAGTGGAAGTGTAACTTTACTTTGGTTGAAAAGAAAGACGGCTTTACTATGGTAAGATGGACGAAATTTTTTACGGAACTGGTTTTTACCAAAAAAGACCTTGAAAAAGTAACTCATCTTTGCTTTGACCGCACCAATGAATTTTTCTTAAAATTATTGCCTGATTGGAATTGCGATGATTCTGCTTTTGACATTGAAAGCCTAAAAGGAATAGAGCTGCTTCCAAATTTGGCAACATACTCTTATGACGGATTGATTTTCCCAGACTCACTTTTGTCTGAGCTTGAATCTTTTGAAGAAGCTGACGAAGATACAGACGAAACCGATTACAGCATTCAAGAAGACGAGGAAGAAGAAGACTTCGACGAAGATGAAGATTCTGACGAATATGAAGACGATGAATCTGACGAAGAAGATGAAAACTCTGAATACGAAGAAAATTCTGACGATGACGATGTAAATGACGAAGAAGAATCAGAGTCTGAAACTTCAACTTCTACGGATTCATCGTTTGAAAACGCTAAAAGATATCTTGATTTATCAGCTTCTGACGAAGAAAAAGCTTTTGTAAAAGAGCTGGTTATAAAAAACTGCAAAGAATACGATGAAGCCGACAATCTGAAAAACAACAGGATTGGCGTAATAATCCTTTACCTGAACGGATACTATATTTCTCAGAATCAGAATCTTGAAACGCGAAAGAATACGTTTTTTTGGATTTTAAAATCTGATTATGTAAAACAAGCTTGGGAAGGCTCAAAGTTTGTAAATGACACAATCGAAGCAAATGATGAATACAAAAAGATGTATCATATTTTTGACGAAGCAAACGGCGATGATGAAGATGACGACGAAGAAGAATCTTTTTACAACAAAGAAGATTCTTTGAAAATTCTTGAGCTGGTTGAAAAGCAAACAGAAATCCAGTCCGTTGAAATCGACATACACGCCACAAAAGAGCCGCTCCCGCTTACAGTCAGCAAATTCGGCGGATATCCGTATTGGTCAAAGAATATGGAATACCCGACATCAAAAGCGGACGGAGAAAAACTTATTCTTCTTGCGCAGATAAATTTTGCAGAAGTTCCACATCTTGAAGACTTCCCAGAAAAAGGCATTCTGCAATTCTTTATAAAAAATAACGACGATTACGGATGCGGATTCGATAGCGATCAGCAATGGGAAATTGTCTTCCACGAAAATATTGAAGAGCCAATGACAGAAGATGAGCTTCGTGCTCTCGGCGTAAAAGCTGCCAGCGAAATAGATAAAGATGAGTGCTACTTGCCGCTAAACTCAGAGTTTGCGCTTTCGTTTGAAGAAACGGTGCACTCAATCGGTTCAGCGTGCGATGAGTACTTTGACAAAGCCGTAGAAAAAGCCGCAAAAGAACTCAATCTGCCGTTGCCAGAAGGGAATTTTTCTGCCTACAACGCTCTGAACAGCGAAGTCTATGAATCGTTCTTTGATGAATATCAGGTGGGACACAGAATCAGCGGCTATCCGTTCTTTACGCAGAGCGACCCGCGAAGTGCGGACAGCGGCTATGACGTGCTTCTGCTGCAAATCGACACCGACGAGGACGGCGGGCACGAAATTATGTGGGGCGACTCAGGTATTGCAAATTTCTTCATCAAGCGCGAAGACTTAAAAAAGCGGGACTTCTCAAAAGTCTTCTATACTTGGGATTGCTGTTGAAGAAAATAAAACATTGGAGGATAAAACTATGTTTTTTAGCTTTAGGGACAGTTTGTATTCGTGCAATGAGTTCAAATTGAATAATCTGTACTTTGGGGCAACTGGGGAGTTTCTGCACAAATGTGAACTTATATTGGAATTTCATACAGGCAATAAGTTGACAATTCAGCTAAAAGAAGGTGCAAAAGATTACATTGAAAATGCAATTTTGAACGACCAAAAATGTATACGTCTTGAAACTTTTGAACTTGACTAAGCTTGGCAGTGCCCTATAGATTACTCTTCGTCAGTGTCTTCATCGTCGATGTATTCAGAAAAGTCAAAGTCCCTGTCAACTTCATGCTCTTCTATTACATTTGGAATGTTGTTTTCCGCACAGAATTGTGTGAATTCATCTGCGTGACGGTGAGCCTTGTCCATGAATTCTTTCATTTTATAGAAACGCTCTTCATCAAGAACTTCATTACATCTGTTGTCGTTGGCTATTTGTTTAAGAGCATCTTCTGAATAATCAGGGTCAGCAAGCACATAACCAAACATTGTATGGTCATAAGAAAGCCTTATTTTGCTAAAATGTTTGCCGTTATGCTTGAACATAAAGTCTCCGCTACCGTAGAACACGGTGTCGTTTCTTATGAAACAGCCGTTGCAGTATTCCATGAACCTGTTCCAGTACGGATTTTCGGCTATTTCATCCTTTAAGCCCTTAAATTCCTCTTCTTCAAGGAATTCTATTATTGACTTTTCAAAGTCAGAGCCAATATCACCAGCCTCCGCTATTTTTACACCAAGCTCAACCGTTGCGTAAACAAACTCCTTGTTGTGGTAGTTAAACTTGAGCAGTTCAAAACTTTCTCCCGCATACTCAATGTCTTCTATTACATACTCAAGTTTTTCACCCCTGCACTCTTCTTCCCTTGCACGCTCTTCCGCTTCTTTTTGTTCTTTTTCTTTTTGCTCTTCTGCAGGAGTTTTTTTAGGTATTAAATCTTTCTGTCTATCATACTCCTCTCTGCTTGGAATAAGCTCAAGTTTTTCGTAGGACTCTGAAAAGCTAGGGAAAATACGCTTGGTATAAGACAGAATATCTTCTTTTGTGCTACATTTTTTCAGATAAAACCTCTTAATACTCTGAATTTCGAGTTTAGTTGAGAATT
>CADCRJ010000302.1 GCA_902803735.1 uncultured Spirochaetaceae bacterium | reverse complement strand
CTTTCTCTCTTCTGTTGTGTCAGAAATAATCATCTTCTGGAATGAAGTGAGTTTTGGCTCTTCAAAGAACATGTGCTCTGTGCGGCAAAGACCGATACCAGCAGCACCAAAGCGGAATGCCTGTGGAGCTTCGTTCTGCTCTGCGTTTGCAAGAACATCGAATCCCTTAACAGTCTTTCCAGACGGAGTTGTGCGAACGCTCTTAGCGCGAACTTCATCAGCCCAGCTCAAGAATGTCTCGAGGTCGCCAGAAACAGCAGCAGGAGTTACAGGGATTTCAGAACCGTAAACGTTACCTGTTGAACCATCGATAGAAATTACATCGCCCTTCTTGAACTCTTTTCCGCCGATTGTAACAGTGTCTTTTCCTGTGAATACAACATCTGAACAACCACAAACACAAGGTGTTCCCATACCACGAGCAACAACAGCAGCGTGTGATGTGCGTCCACCAGTTGAAGTCAAGATACCCTGTGCAACATACATACCCGCGATGTCGTCTGGAGATGTCTCTTTGCGAACGAGGATAACTTTCTTTCCAGCCTTGTCCCATTCAACAGCTTCTTCTGCTGTGAAGACAATCTGACCACAACCTGCTCCAGGAGATGCGTTGAGAGCTGATGCCAAAGGCTTTGCGCTCTTCAATGCCTTTGCCTCAAACTGTGGGTGGAGGAGCTGGTCAAGCTGGTCTGGCTTTACGCGAAGAAGAGCCTGCTCTTTTGTAATCATTCCCTCTGCAACCATGTCTACAGCCATCTTTACAGCTGCAGGACCTGTTCTCTTTCCGTTGCGGCACTGGAGCATGAAGAGCTTTCCTTCCTGAACAGTGAACTCCATATCCTGCATATCGTGATAGTGAGCTTCGAGGCGGTCGCGGATTGTAGAGATTTCCTTGAAAATCTCTGGCTGCTGCTTCTCAAGAGCAGAAATATCCATTGGAGTGCGGATACCAGCAACAACGTCTTCACCCTGAGCGTTGATGAGGTACTCTGCCATAAAGTGGTTCTCACCTGTTGATGGGTCGCGAGAGAATGCAACACCAGTTCCAGATGTATCGCCCATGTTACCAAAGACCATAGCCATAACAGTAACAGCTGTTCCCTTGATAACGTTCTCGTCGATATTGTTGAGCTTGCGGTAGATGATAGCGCGCTCGTTCATCCAAGAACCGAAAACTGCGCCAATAGCTCCCCACATCTGAACCTGTGGATCCTGTGGGAAGTCCTCGCCCTTCTCTTTCTTGTACATTGCCTTGTACTTTGTAACGATTTCCTGAAGCTCTTCTGTTGTAAGCTCAACGTCTTCTTTGATACCGCGGTGTGATTTTACCTCTGCGATAATCTCTTCGAACTTGTCGTGCTCAACGCCCATTGCAACGTTACCATACATCTGGATAAAGCGGCGGTAAGCGTCCCAAGCAAAGCGAGGATTGTTTGTCTTGTTTGCAAGACCGATAACAGATTTATCGTTAAGACCGAGGTTGAGAATTGTATCCATCATACCTGGCATAGATTCAGCAGCACCTGAGCGAACAGAAACCAAGAGAGGATCATTCTCATCGCCGAGCTTTTTACCGAAAGTTGTTTCGAGTTTGTTAAGATATTTTGCAACTTCTGCATCAAGACCTGCAGGATATTTTTTGCCGAGTTTGTAGTATTCCTGACAAACATCGATAGAAATTGTGAATCCTGGTGGAACTGGAAGACTCAAAGGAGCCTTTGCCATCTGAGCAAGGTTAGCACCTTTACCACCGAGGATTGGACGCATTGATTCATCGCCTTCTGCGTCGCCATTGCCGAAAAAGTAAACATACTTTGTAGCCATTGGTTTTCTCCAAACTGATTAAAAATACTGATATGTTTTATGAAATATCGCTTTATGATACAATTTGATTCAGAAAGTGTAAAGCTAATGAAGGTTTTGCAGTTCTTTTTTTAGCAATTTTTTTTTCATTTTTACCGATTCCGACAATGGAGATGGTGAAATCAGACGCATAAGGACTCACAGGAGGAGTTTATGGATTGGTTTTTGTTGAATTTGATTTTTTTGGGAATCCCTGTTGCAATTACAGGATTGAATGTTTGGAATGTGTTTGCAAAACGCAAGCTTATTCCGCGCTTGCTGCTTTTGCTCACGGTGTTTTTGGGGATTTTCTTTTACCTGTGTTACTTTTGTTATCGAGATGAACTAACTACCATTGAATGGAACGAGCCTGTTTATGAGGGTTACAAGCACGCTTTTGTAAGTAACGAGTTTGAGCTTTCATTCTGGATTCTGTTCGCAGTCGGCGTTGCCTCGCTTTTTACGATTGCGCTTGTTCCTGCAAAAAAACTTTCGCCGATTGCCGCTTCCATTGCCTTTGCCGGCGTTTTGATTGGGAACGCGCTGAATCTTTTTTACTGCTTGCAGGTCGCTCCTCTTTTCTTTATGAAGACTCCGCCGTATTTTGAGGGTTTGCTTGAATGTGCGCCGATTCTTTTTCACTTTAACATTCTGCTTCTTTCCATTTATTATGTCCGAAAGCAGATTTTGGAACTGATTCCTTTGATGGACGGCAAAATTGAAAGAACGAATTCCGTGCTGATAAAAAGACTCTACTCGTTTTTGAAAAAGGTTTTGCACTGGCACGTCGCCGTTTTTGCCGCCCTTGTTCCGCTCGCCGTTCTGATTGAAATTGTTTTGATTTTGTTTGGGCAGGGTGCTGACGGCTTTATAAAAATGTTTACAATGACCGCAGACTGGACTTTCTCCACGCAGACACCGCCGCCGCCGCTTGAATACACCGGTCATTACCTTTGCACTGTTGCGGCAGGCGGGCACAAAAAGCTCGTAAAGCCGCTCCGTTTTGGCAACCGCAGGGGTGCCAAAATCCTTGTGAACCGTCAGCTTATGGTTGCAAACGCCTTTGAAGAGCTGATTCAAGAAAAAGCCCCGCGCCTTCACAAAAAAATCCGTGGATTTTACGACGCTCACGGCTATCCGCTTTCACGGCTTATTACAACGCCGCTTAGAGCCGATGTGGTTTATGTTTTGATGAAGCCGCTTGAATGGATTTTTGCGTTTACGCTGTATTTGTTCTGCACAAATCCCGAAGAGAAGATTTTAAAGCAGTACGCTTAGTTGTGTAGCCCGCGAGCGGGCGGTTTTGCAATTTTGGACTCGACTGGGAGCTGCTTTTTTTAACAAGTTATTTGCAAAATCGGTTTTCATTTGCAACCCCTATGCAAAGTCTTGAATGGAACAGTATTCTTCTGTATGCTCAAAACAAAAGTATAAGATGGAGACTATTTTATGGAAACAGAAATCGAAAAGTCTGACGAACCAAAGATGATGGGCTTTTTTACAGTGATAAAAACCTGCTACAAAAAGTATTTTTTTTTCGAACTTTCCATTAGTCTTGTACTGTTACTTGTTTTAATGTCTTTGATTTCTTGTAAAAGAGTTGAATTTGATAATGAAGAAGCGGTAATTTCTGAGGCTTTGGAATTAGCCACAACAATTCCTGAGAGAAATGTCATCAAAATCAATTTGCCAAAGGATTTACCAAAAGGCGTTGTTCTTACCTTTGAAGTTCCGCCAATTCCAGATCATGAAGTTCCCTCTTTCCCGTTCCAGACTGCTCCTACAGACGTAAAGGACATCGTAAAAAAAATGAAGCCTGCCAGAAAATATCATCAGCATGAAGTTAATGGGGAAGGCGGCGTTCTTGATTATTGGTACGAATATGATGACCAAGACAGGGTAATACACACGTGGCAGGAAGCTTCCTCCTATGAGGGCTGGACTCTGTACACAGAAAACGGCTCAAGACACATTGATACAAACGGCTATTATTGGGAAGCTGATTCAAAAAACAGGCTTACATATCAGCTTTCGCCAGCTCAGGAATCTTGGCACGAATATACTGATTATGACGGTTATTACACTGGCTTTAATTGGGATTTTACAGAAACCTCGTCGTCAAAGTGCTGGAATAAAAAAGAGGGCGACAAGTCCTACTGGTATAAAGATGCCGTTGAAGAAGGAAGGGCTCCGTATAAGGAATGGCATTTTTCTCAGCAAAATGATGATTTCGACCTTTTTTGCAACCACACAGTATACAGTGACTCATATACTCATCCAGAACTGCCTCCAAAATTGGAGGAAAGGTTTACTGTTTATTATACAGAAAAAAACTCTGATAAGCCACATCTTTCTTGGGAGTGGGATAATAGCGGGCATTGCACTAAAAGGCTGGACAAATCAAATGGAAGATATAAAAATACCATTACTTATGCATATAACAATAGCGAAGTGTGCACTGGAGTAAACGGCTACGAGTCTGGGGCAGCGGGAGATTATTCGTTTTGGCATGAATGGCATGGTTCAGCCCCTGCAGAAGGTCAAAAGATAAAATCTGATAACCTTTCCATTTCTGTAAAAGAAAAAAGCATTTTGGAAACTTTTAGAAACAATGAAGATGACTCGTCTGGTGTAACCATTTACGACCCTGAGACAGGGCGGTCTTATTCTGTTTCCAGCTATCCAAACGAACTGTGGTATGTTTTGGAAAAAAACGGCAAAACACAGCAGATGTATCATACCGTCTACGATAATGAGACAAATACTTCATCACATTACAAACGCAAAGACTATGAAGACGAGTGGAAGCGTGTGTTCCCGGAAGAAGAGTACGATTGTGAGCCTGTAGAGTCTGCAAAAGCAAAGCCTCAAGAGCAAACGGCTGCGGCGGACGCAGACGAGGACGTTCCTGTAATCACCGTGCCAAATGATTTACCGGACGGCGTTGTGCTCTCTTTTGACGTTCCTCCAATTCCAGAGCATGAGGTTCATCAGTTCCCACTGCCGCCTGTGCCTACGGACGTAAAGGATATTGTACAAAAGATAAAGCCAGCCAGAAAAACTCACGAGTATAACGAAGGCTGCAAACGCGATGAATGGAAGGAATACGACGATCAGGACAGATTGATTCATGAGCGTCATTCAGGCGGCTTTGAGAGGTGGACTCAGTACACTGAAAACGGAAGCAGGGTTCTTTCCTCTTATGGACCGTCTGGTTTTAGCTATACAGAAAATGATTCAAAAAATCGGGATGTGTACTATCTTAATTCTGTTCAGGAATGGTGGAACGAATATACTGACTATGACGGTTATTACACTGGTTTTACTTGGAATCACTATAAGATTGGTTCTGGAGATGACGCAGAATTTAGGACTTATAAGGGCTGGAGTAAGCGGAAAGGGGATAAATCCTATTGCTATTCAGAAAGTGAAGAACGAGGAATTCCCATTAAAAATTGGGAGTTTTATCAAAACAATGACGATATCATTTTTTCATGCAGTCATTATATAAAATATAATCCTCGGCTTTGTCCGCCTAACCCATATTTAGAGACTTTTAGTGTTTCCCTTCATGAAAAAAAGTCTGGCAACGCTTATACACTTTGGGAATGGGATAATAGCGGCTATTGCTGCAAAACAGTCGGTAACTCAAAAGAAGGGTATGTAAACACACTCCACTATTACTCTACAAAAGAGCATGAAGGAAAAAGCGGACATGAGTCTGGTTCGGAGGGTGATTATTCATTCTATAGAAACTGGAGTGTCCCAGAACCTTATGCAAAGTATGGTACAAAGACCAATTCCCTAAATATTTTAGAAAAGGGAAAAGAAATTGTGGAGTTCAGCCTACTCAAGGATAAGCAGAAGGATGATACAACTATAAATATCAATGACCCAGAGACAGGACGTTTATACTCTGTTTATATGGAACCAACCTATTTGAGGTATTGTTGTCAAAAAAACGGCAAGGTTCTTAAAATGTACTCTGTCGGCTATGACAATGAGTCAAATACTTCTGTGCATTGCAAGCAAAAGGACATTGACGATTGGGAGCAGATATTCCCTAGTGAAGATAAAAAATAAAAACAAAACTGTTAAAATAAAAAAAATATGATATAATTATTTGTTGGAAAATATGCGACTTAATAAACTTGGTCATAAACTGAGGTTGCAAAGTGACTGGTGTTTTTAGAGCAGGTTTGATGCAGAATTGCTAAAATGAAGAAAAAGTTTCCCATAATTACTAAAAAAGTTATATTGTTCATTGTTCTTGCGGATTTAACTCTTTGCTTTCTTATGTTTGCGAGTAGTTACGTGGCGTACAACCGTCATTTTCGTGCTCAGTACGACACTACTGTAAGACAAATTTGCTCCGCTGCCAGAGAGTGCTTAAATCCTGACGATTTTGCTAAATACAAAATGAATCCTGTACCTGATGAAACTTATGAGAAAGTCCGCTCAACATTGCAAGCTATTGTTGATAAATTTGATTTGAACGTGATTTATGTTTCTACTGTTGAAGCACCAGATTATACGCATATTTTTTATTTCTATGATCCTGTGAACGACAAAATGAATTGGGAAGCTTATCCGCTGGGATTTACAGAAAATTATGTAGAGCCAGGTTTCAATCTTTCGACAAAGAAGGTTTTTGAAGGAGGCGCAACAATTGTACGACATACGATAAAAACGCGAAGCGGCTCTCATATTACAGCTCAGATGCCAGTCTTCAACTCTGCAGGAAAAATAGTCGCTGTAATAGGCGCGCAGAAGAATATTCAGGAGTTTGTAAATGCAAGGCGTTCCTTTATTAGGTTTGTAGTGCTTACGGCTCTGTTTCTTACCACAGCGTTTGCAATGATTTTTGCTACTTATTTTAACGAGCTGTTCATAAAACCGATTCTTTTTATTACGTATGAAACTGACCGTTTTGCTTCATATAGTGGCTCTCCGAGTAAAGATTTGCTTGAAGGTACAACTCGTGATGAGTTAGGAACCCTTGCAAGGTCTGTATATAAAATGGAAGAGTCCGTTGCTTCTAACATTGAGCTGCTTATGCGGATGACCACAGAAACAGCCCTTGCTCTTGCTAGTGCGATAGATGCCAAAGACAAGTACACTCACGGCCATTCTACCCGAGTCGCTGATTATTCTCTTAGTATTGCCCGTGCTTCTGGAAAATCTGCTGCTGAATGCAGGGACATATATTTGGCGGCTCTCCTGCATGATGTCGGAAAAATTGGTATTCCTAGCAGCATTATCAATAAGCCTGGCAAACTTACTGACGAAGAATTTCAAATGATAAAAACTCATCCTGTGATAGGAAGACAAATCTTGACGAATATTTCGCAGACTCCGCATATTGCCGATGGTGCTTATTATCACCATGAGCGCTATGACGGAAAAGGATACCCAGAGGGCTTGTCTGGCCGTAATATTCCTGATATAGGACGTATCATAGCCGTTGCCGATGCTTACGATGCGATGACGAGCAATCGCAGTTACCGTGATACTCTCTCTCAGGATATGGTCCGCAGGGAGATAGAGAACGGTGTTGGGACTCAGTTTGACCCTGAATATGCAAGAATCATGCTCAATTTAATAGACAAAGATATAGACTATAGAATGCGAGAGAATTAGATTCTTTTATCGTATATTTTGTTTTTGATTTTGTGAAAAATAAAAGGCAGCCTAAAAAACTTTGTTTTAGGCTGCCAGTAGGTTAGGTTAGGCTTTTACAGCTCCATTTGTGAGACCGCTTACTATGTAGCGTTGCATAAAAATAAAAATCAACAAGACAGGAAAAATTGAAATGATTCCGAATGCCATCGTTGAATTCCATAAAGTTTGGTATTGCTGCACGTAATTGTAAATGCTTGACGTTATTGGTCTTTTTAGAGGGTTTGTCATAAAAGTAATTCCGTAAATCAAATCACCCCATGCATATACGAAAGAAAATACCGCAGAGACAACAATTCCTGGCTTTGCACACGGAAGCATTATTCTCAAAAAAGACGAAATATTATCGCAGCCATCAATTTTAGCAGCCTCATCAAGCTCTTTCGGAATTGAGACAAAATACGTTCTCAAAACGATTACTGAAAATGGAATGCCCAATGTTGCATCCGCAAGAATTGGTGCCCAGTAAGAATTGAGAAGCTTGAGTTTTGAGAACATTATGTAGAGCGATGTCAGAACAAGAGTTGACGGCAACATTTGCATAATTAAGAACAAAAGGATTATTATTTTGTTTCCCTTGAATTTAAAGCGTGCAAGTCCATAAGAAGCGGGAATTGCAAACATTGTTGATATTAGCATAGAGCCAACAGCAATTATGAGACTGTTCTTGAACCCTCTGAGAGTGTCTCCTGAAACTGACAGCTGTTTTGCAAATGGTTCTAAAGTTAGTTTGTGTGGCCAAAGAGGTGTAGGCACCTGAAAGATTTCGACCTGAGTCTTTAACGCTGTTACGAGCATCCAATAAAGTGGAAAAATAAAAATAATGAAAAATAACAGTGCTATTATAAATGCATAAACATGATTTATCTTTTTCATCTCGCTTCCTCGCTGTCATCAATGGTTTTTATATAGAATATGCCTACTATAAAAAGTATCAGAAACAGAACGTTTGCCGCTGTTGCAGCCTTACTGAACTGAAATTCTTCAAAAGAAAGCCTGTAAGCATATGTCGACATAAGCTCCGTTGCATTGACTGGACCGCCTTTTGTCATTACCCATACTAAATCAAAGACTTTGAATGTATAGATGAAACCTAGCGTAAGAACTGACATTATGGCAGGTTTTATCATAGGTATTGTAATTTTGAATAATGTTACAAATTTTCCTGCACCGTCCAGTTTTGCACTTTCATATACTTCTTCGGGAATCGTTGTAAGTCCTGTTGAAATCAGCATCATATTGAAAGGAATGCCTATCCATATATTTGCGATTACAATTGCGCACATTGCAGTTTTTGAGTTCAAAAGCCATTCGACTGATTCAGTTATGAGACCTGCATTCATCAGAAACTGGTTTACAATTCCTCCTTTTACTTGAAACATGAATTTGAACAGCAATCCTACGACTGTGACAGGTAAAACCCATGAAATCATTGTTGCGCCCCTGAAGAAAGCGCTGCCAAAGAATTTCTTGTTGAACAACAACGCAAGGATAAAGCCAATTACAAATTGGAACAAAATTGACAGAATTGTGAACAACAGGGTATTTATCATAGAGCGTTGAAGTATTGAGTTCCCGCCAGAAAAAAGCTCTATATAGTTTTTCAACCCAACGAAAGTCTGTTGGCTTTTGTCGGCAAATGTATACACATCAACATTCTTGAAACTTAGTATAAAATTTTGCAATGTTGGCAAGCCTATGAAGGCAATCATGTAAATCAAAGCTGGTAGAGAGAATGCTATCCCAAGGTATTTTGCAGGAATATATTTTTTTTTCATTGCGACCTCTCGCATACAGGAAAGGGGAGTGATACCTTTCCTGTATAATTTTTTTTGCTATTTTATTTCATTAACAGCTTTCTGTGTATCAGCTGCTGCTTGGGCTGGGGTTTTCTTCATCATCATAATCTCTTGAAAACCGTTCTGAATGGCTGCCGAATAAGATGGCCAAGACGGACTTGGACCGCGTGGTATTGATGTTTCAAGTTGTTTTATGAATGCTGCTTGAATTGGATCGTTTGTCCAGAATGGATTCTGAGCAGCTTTTACTTTTGGAGGAAATGAACCATATAGCTTCATTGTTTCTACCATTACATCATCTTGATTGTAGTACTTCAAGAACTCAATGCCTCCGCTTGTATCAGGTTTCTTTACTACACCTATGTTCTCGCCTCCAAGTATTGAGGTTGCTTGTCCTGATTTCTCATCATATCTAGGAAGAACCGTAACTCCGTAGTTAAGATCTGGTGCACTGCTCTCAAATACAGGAATCTGCCAAGGTCCATTCTGTTCCATTGCCAGATTTCCTCCCATAAAGTTGTAGTTTACGTCAGATTGTGTCCAGTTTACGGCTTCATTTGTCCAAATGCCTTCTTTTATACAGTCCTGCATGAATTTAAATGCAGCTACGCCACCTTCGATATCTTTGTATGATCCTCCTGCAGTATAGAGCCATTGTAGACACTGGAATGTACCTTCGTCTGTGTTTGTTGCGGCATTACCAAATCCTGATATGCCATTCTTTGTAAGCTTGCGTGCTATTTCCTTGAAGTCTGCCCATGTTGTATTTTCATTAGGATAAGCAACACCTGCCGCGTCAAAAATATCCTTGTTGTAAATCAGGGCTGTACAGTTTGTTGCGAACGGAATGCCGAAATGCTTTCCGTCTAGCATACTTGATTCCATAGGACCTTTTAAATACTCGTCCCAAGGAATGTCTGCATTTGATATGTCTGCAAGAAGTCCTAACTTGACAAATGCCGCCATGCTACAGCCATCCATAATTACAAGATCCGGAAGTTCCCCTGATGCGATTCCTAAGGTTAACTGTTTTTGGTAATCTGAGAAAGGAACGTAAACATGGCTAGCTTCGTACTCTGGGTGGGTTTTGTTAAAGCCGTCCAGTAGTTGTGTCATCATAACTTTTTGACTGTCTGTTTCAAAATAGTCCCATATTACCAGTTTTTTCTTGCCGCCAGATTTTTCTTGTCCGCCTGAATTACCACAGCCTAAAAAAAGCAGCGCTGTACAGACAAAAGCCAGAATCAAAAGAATTTTTTTCATAGTAAACCTCCAAGGTTTTTATTTTTTTACTAAAACGTTTAGGTAATTATTCTAAAATAAAGCTCAGGAAAATTATATTTCCCAAGCTTCTTGTTTTCAGTTTAATTCAGTTTTTTAGAAAGTCAAGGACAAAATTTTATTTTTTTCACGTTTTTTTATGCTAAAACCTTTAAGCTTAAAATTGTTTTTCAGACGAAGCTCTCTCAAATATCTTGCATGGAAGCAGCATCCTGTTCTCTTGTGAATTAGTTTTTCCGATAATAAGCTCGACACTTTTTTCTCCTATATCAAAAAGAGGCAAGGCTGCAGTCGAAATCTTTGGTGTGCAGAATCGACTTACTTCCCTG
>CADCRJ010000301.1 GCA_902803735.1 uncultured Spirochaetaceae bacterium | reverse complement strand
TATCTTTCAAATCTGCTTCTGGCGAGAAAAATTACTTTTTCCTGAAGCAGAGCGAGGAATACCTTTTGAAAGATATTGCCGAGTTCCGCCGTGTGCTGTATGTTGGCGTAACACGAGCAGAAAGAGATTTCTACATTGTGGGCGGCTATGAGTATACAAATAAAGGTGAGCATAACGCTGTTACGAATTCCGTCCTTGACCCGATTATTACTCGCTATTATGCTGATTTTTTCAATAAGGGGCAAAAAAAGCTGTATGTTGAAAATGCCCCGTTTGACCTTGAGGTAATTGACGAAATTCCTTTGAGTGTTTTGTATACCGATTTTCAGGATTCTAAGTCTTTGGACGAGCTGCGGCACGAGAAAATCAGCAATGTAAGGGCATTGTTTGAATCTCTTGAATCACAGAGCAAACTTGTGAAGGTTCCTGAGCAGAAGTTAAGTCACTTTTCTCCGTCATATTTGGAGCAGTTGTATGCAGAGGATGAGGCTGTAAAAAATAAAGAAAAAGATTTTGCGTCAGAAATCACAGAAAACCTCTACCCAGAAATGGACAAAATCCTATTCAGATTGAATAAAAAAGATGAAAACTTTGGATTCAACACATTAGGAACTATAATTCACGCTTTTATGGAAAAAGCATTAAAGGGGATTCCTTTGTCAGCTGTTGAAATCGAATTCTCTCAGAAACTGAGAAAATTCGATGGACAGGAAAAATCTTCTTTGTTTGACCTCTGCAAAAAAATCTATGATAATTTTGCTTCCTCTGAATATGGCAAAAAAGCCCTTGCTTGCTTGTCGAGCGGAAAATTCTTCAAGACTGAATATAGTTTTAAGGCTCTTATTCAAGATTGTGTCGTCACAGGCTCTATCGACCTTGCATTTGAGAATGAGGACGGCTCTTATACGATTGTCGATTATAAGACAGACCATAATTTGGATTCGCAAAAATACTACGGTCAGCAGACATGCTACCGCATTGCTCTGGCAGATTTGCTAGAAGTGCCAGAAAGCAAGATTTCATGCGTTTTGTACGATGTTCGTAGAAATGCTTTTGCAGAGATTCCTGCTGATAGTGTAATTGATTTATCGGCTGTAAGCGTTGAACTCGGCTGATAGCCAGTCAATGCGCCTTTTGCACCAGTCTGTAAGATAGTCAACTTCATCCCTGTAAGTTTTGCGTTCCTTGTAGCCTGGTGCATTTGGCCATTGTCTGTAGCCGAATCTAAGCCAAACCTTATCGTCGAGGTTTGCCGCATCTGTAAGAAAATCCGCTTTTTCTTCAATCCAATCAACGGACTTGCTAACATCCATGACTTTTTCGTTCCAACGTGCGGCAACTTTTGCCCTGAACCACTCATCTTCCCAAATGCGGGCGTACCAGGCTTCGCTCTGAATCCACAGACCTTCTGGCTTGTCTGCGTCTCTTTTGCTATAATTCCCGCAGCTTATGTCAAAATCCCAGACTGGTCCCATGTGGAATTTATTTTCCTTTTCGTTCCATGTAAAGAAACATGAGGCTTGAAAGCGTGCATCATGGTTTTTTGTGTATTCGTTCACCAAGTACCAGTCAACAAATGAGTCTACATCAATGTAAGCACGGTATCCTTTTTTTTCGTCCTTGAAATAGTCAGAGAAGAGTATATTCTCAAAGTTTAGGATTACATTTTGTGCATTCTGGTAGTATTGGGCATCAGCCCCTTCTTTTTTGCGTATGCTTAGCTCTAGAAATTGGCTGCTAATAAAATTCCAGGCTCTGTTCAAACGGGGGTTTACTTCTGCAAGAAAAGATTTTGTTTCTGGCAGCTCAATGCGGCCTTCCTGCAAATCAGCCTTTTCCATAAAACCATACAACCCCATGTATTTACCGTTCACGACAAGAGTTATGAATTTTGTCTGCGGAACCCAGCCTGTTTTGTCAAATATTGTCCGTGCAATATGATACGCATAAACATTCCTTATAGAAGTTTTGTCCGTTACATTCGACATTAGAATCCATTTGTCGGATTTTGCAAATCCAAAAAAAGACTTCGGTTCCTTTATTTTTAGCAAGTACGAATGTTTGTTTGTGTCAATGGTAGTCCAAGTAGAATTCCCTCGGCCCCGAATCTTGCATTTGTCCTCTGCAATTATTGTTCCGTCAGAATCTTTGAGCGTGTACTCTCCGTTTCTGTAGTTTTCCTTTGATTTAATTATCTTTGCTCCGTCTGTTCTTACTTCAAGAACTGGAAAATTAAGTGCCTGATATGTTTGCGGAAGAATCTGCTCTTCTGAGGAGCGTTTAAAAAAACATATAAGCATTGCAAACATAAAAATAAAAATTATAGAGAATGTGAGAGGGTAGCGATTAATCGACATCTTAAGTCCTTAGTACGTTATTTCCCCGTCATGTGCAAGAAGGCTTGCTTCTATGACGAAATCTAGAGAAGCGATTTCCTGTAAAATCTTTTGCT
Source organism: uncultured Spirochaetaceae bacterium (assembly GCA_902803735.1). Classification (GTDB taxonomy): domain Bacteria; phylum Spirochaetota; class Spirochaetia; order Treponematales; family Treponemataceae; genus Treponema_D. The sequence goes on along the minus strand of CADCRJ010000301.1, from coordinate 1,623 downwards.
CAAAAAATTTGAATGTACGTATTTGAATTATGAGCTTTTCTTTGTTTTCTTTTACAATACGGGATTTTACCCTGTAAGCTCCATGTTTACGGATTATTGCGCAGATTTTTTCCTCGCCAGTTATGTCATTTAGTTCTGCCATAAGGATTAAAGGAGCTTTTCCTACAGGAATCCTGTCTAGTGCGAAAATCATTATCGTTACTACAATTGCCAAAATGCTTGCTATTTCTGCAAGTCCCGCACCACAGATTATTCCTGTGCTTATTGCCCAAAACAAAAAAGCCAAGTCCATTGGGTCTTTGATTGCCGTTCTAAGACGAACAATAGATAGTGCTCCAACCATCCCAAGCGAGATTACAACGCTTGACTGAATTGCAAGGATAAGCCCCGTTGTTGTTAGCGTTACTACAGGCAACGATATATTGAAAGATTTTGAATACAAGGTTTTTCTTGTAAGAAGTCTGTATGCAAGAAAAATATAGAGTGCAAAGATTGTGGATATTGCAAAAATTATGGCAATATTTGTAGGGGACATATCATAACGAGAAAATCCCTGTATAAATGATTTTTTGAATATTTCTCTGAGTGACATAAAACTCCTTGTCACGGCTGGTTTTATTTTTCTTGAAAAGAATAGAGCCGAATATTTTTGTTGTCAATATAGCAGCAAAAGCATACTTGCAGAAATTGGCGAAAATCTCTGGTTGAACATTGTAATGTATTTGCTGATGATTTTACAGTACGTTGAACTGTGCTATAATGCTTAGTATGGAAGAAAGATTTTTGCCGATTGGCATTCAGGATTTTGAAAAACTTAGACGTGGTGGTTATGTCTACGTTGACAAAACTGAATTTGTTTACAAGCTCGCCCGGCTCAGCACACCGTTCTTTTTAAGCCGACCTCGCCGGTTCGGAAAAAGCCTACTGCTTTCCACGATGGAATATTATTTCCTCGGAAAGAAAGAGCTTTTTAAAGGGCTTGAAATTGAAAAACTTGAAAAGGATTGGATTGAATACCCTGTGATAAAAATCAGCTTTGGACGAAGTTCATACGAGACAAGAGATAATCTTCTTGCCGTTATTGATAGTATTCTGGTTGAAAATGAAAAAAAACTCGGTGTCGCAAAAACTTCGGACAATTCTTCTGTTCGTTTAGATAATCTTATTCAGCTCGCATACGAAAAGACTGGCAAACAGGTCGTAATCCTCATCGACGAATACGACAAACCGATTTTGGACGCGCTTTACACGGAATACGAAGAGCAGAACCGACAGGAACTCCGTGCATTCTACAGTCCGCTCAAAGACTGCGACAAATACATCAGGTTTTTGTTCATCACAGGAATTACGAAAGTGAGCCATGTGAACATTTTCAGCGGATTGAACCAGCTCAACGACATCAGCTTGGACAGGGCGTATTCTTCTCTTTGCGGAATCTCTGAATCTGAATTAGAAAAATATTTTGCGCCAGAGATTGCGGGTCTCGCAGAAGCACAGGAAATGTCTGTTTCCGAAACGAAAGCTAAACTTGCTCAAATGTACGACGGCTACCATTTTACGCACGATGTCGAAGGTGTTTACAATCCGTTCTGTCTTTTGAAATGTCTCAGCGGAAAAGATTTC